>NZ_JBSGZP010000185.1:0-11464 GCF_053611065.1 Streptomyces sp. NPDC054840 | reverse complement strand
CTGGCGTACGGCCTCAGGGGCGGGCCGGGTCCTTCGCGGGAACCGGGGCCGGGGTCGGGGCCGAAGGCGTCGTCGGGGCCGTGGCCGGAGCGGTGACCTTGAGCTCCAGGACCAGGGTCACCTTCTCCTTGGTGGTCAGGCGCACGAAGTAGGAGCCTGGGGCCACGTCCGTGGTGAACAGCTCCGGCAGGACGATCTTGCCGTCGGCGCCGCTCTTCGCCGGCATCCGTCCGAAGACCGGCTTCCCGGCCTCGTCCTTGAAGAACGGGGTCTTCGCGGTTTCCGGGTCCGCCGGGACCCACGTGCCGTCCGCGCCCTTCACGACCAGCTCGGCGACGGTCTCGGTACCCGCGACGGGCTTCCCGGCGGCGGTGGCGAAGACCTCCACACCGGTGAAGCTCTTGCCGGCGACCGTCTCCGGCAGCTTCGCGCCGTCCGCACGGGCCAGCTTGTCCGCGACCGTCACGGTGACCTTGCCGTCGAAGTTCACGGTGAACCCGCCCTGCGGGTCGTAGGCCGAGGCCCGCAGGGTGAAGGTGCCGGCCTTGGGGCCCGCCTTGAGTCCGGGCGCTGCGGCGATGCCGTCGGCGTCCGCCTTGACCACCAGGGAGTCCGCGGTCCCGAAGCGGGTGCCGCCGGTGGTGTCCTTCTCGACCGCGAAGACCACCTCCTGATGGACGGCGGGCTTGCCGTCGCTGAGGAGCACCTTGACCCGGGGCACCTCCGCGAAGGCCGCACCGGCCTCGGCCGTGAGGCCGGGACCGCTGAGGACCGTCAGCTCCGCCAGGCGCGGGGTGGCCGGCTTCGGCTGCTCCGGGGTCGGCGTCGGCGTGGGGGTCGGCGTGGGAGTGGGTGTCGGCGTGGGAGTGGGTGTCGGGGTCGGCTTCGGCGTGGGCGTGGGCGTCGGAGTCACCGGATTCGACGGCGTGACCGGCACGCGCGGGGTGGGCAGTGTGCCCGGCGGCTGCGTCGGGTAGTCCCCGACGGGCGGGTTCGAGACCTCGCCGACTCCCCCGGCCTGGTACTGGCGCATGAAGCCGAGCACGGTGTTCACGTACTCGCGGGAGTCGTTGTAGCTGAGGATCGCCTGGTCGAGCTTGGCCTCGTTCGACAGGTCGCGGTCGCCCGCGCACAGGTAGAGGCCCGCGCCCAGCGCCGCGTCGTAGATGTTGTTCGGGTCGCGCTTGGCGTCGCCGTTGCCGTCGGCGCCCCACTTGGCCCAGGTGGACGGGATGAACTGCATCGGGCCGACGGCCCGGTCGTACACCGCGTCCGCGTCCCACTCGCCCTTGTCCGTGTCCCGGATCTCGGCGAAGCCGTTGCCGTCGAGGCGGGGGCCGCGGATGGGCTTCTCGGTGTAGCCGTCCGCCTTGAGCCCGTAGCCCGAGGCGTGGACGGACTCCACCCGGCCGATGCCCGCCAGCAGCTGCCAGGGCAGCTTGCAGCCGGGGAGCGCGGCGGCCACCGACACCTCGGCACGGTGATAGGCGTCGAGGGCGGTCGCGGGTATCCCGCTGGCCCCCTCCGGAGCGCCCACCCCGGTGGGCGGCGGGTCGGCGACGATGTCGGGCAGATCCAGCCGGGCGTCACCGCGGTCGGCGGCCTGCGGGCTGTCCGGAGTGGGCTCGGACTCGCCCGCGTCGGCGGTCGACGGACTGGTCACGACCGCGGCGGTGGTCAGGCTGGCCGCGAGTGCGGCCGTGCACAGGACCTTGCGCGAGGTGTTGACGAGGTGACGGTGAAGCGGCTTCACAGTGCGGCGATCCCCCCAAGGAGCCGTCAAATGTATACGGCTGGTCCAGCCGTGAATATCCACTGTCTATCAGGTATTCACGGCCGACTCGCCGTCGCTTCGGGAGATGTGACGCACCATTCGTCTCGGCTTCACCCGGGTCTCCTGACCGAATGGACAGATGCCCGAAACCCTCGCCCGAATCACCCCGTTAGCAGACTTTTTCTACCACCTCCCGCCGGTCGCGTCGACGGCCGGAGGGAACCACGGTATCCGCCGCCGAGTACGGCGCCCCGGGAGCCGTCAATGATGTGACCCGGCTCACTCATCACCGTCCGTACGTCGTGTCCCGGCCCCTGGGCGAGGGCGCTCCGCCGGCGGACAAGGGCGGCGGTGCCCGCCGACGGTGGGCACCGGACCGGTCAGAAGACGAGCATGCCGATCTCGACCAGGATTCCGGCGACGGCGGCCGGCACGATGACGATGACCAGGCCCGCCAGAGCCACGAAGACGTAGCCCTCGCCGTCCGCCACCCGGCCCTGCCGCGCGCAGGCGAACAGCCAGGCCGCCAGGACCAGGAACGGTAGGAGCAGCAGACCGATGACGGTGCCGAAGCGGAACACGGCGCCGCCCGAGAGTTCGTACGCCCGCCCCCGCGCCGTCCTGACCTCCACCCGGGTACCTGGGCGGTAGTCGTCGGCGGCCGTGTCCAGAACGATGTCGCGGGGCGGCCCGTCCGACCGCGGGGTGTACCGGCCGGTGCAGTCGGTACCGGTCGCGTAGCCCTCGGCGTCGCTCGCCTCGTAGCACTCCTGGATGGAGACGACCCCGTCGACGGGCCCGAACCCGAGCACGGCGGCCAGCTGCTGCCCGGGCAGCAGCCACGTCAGCCATCCGGCGAAGGCGAGGACCACCACCACCCCGACCCCGGCGGTCCCCCGGCCCAGCACCCGCACACCGCGCCCCACCACGCCCCGCCCCCTCGGTCCCTCGGTCCGTCGGTTCCTCGGGTGGCGAATACCCACGGGGACGGACGGCGACGCGACGGGGGTGGCGGGAGCTTCGGGGAGTCGGGAGAGCCGCGAGCGCCCGGGCCGGCTGCGCTCCGACTGGTGCGCGCGGGGAGCGAACGTCGAGTTCGACACCGTCTGGGTCGGTGAGCACGTCAGCGGCGTGATCACGCACTCCCCGGCGGCCGGGAACTGGCTGGCGGACCGCTTCGCCGGGCGTCCGGCACACGCCAACTGCTGAGCGGACGGCACGGCTGTCTCCAGGGCTCCGCGGGGCCCGCCCGCCCGGTGCGCGGGCCTCCTCCGGCCCCGGGCGCGAGCCCGGTCAGTCCGTCCGCGGCCCCCGGTACAGCTCCTGGATCCGGTCCGCGTAGTCCCGGGCGATCGCGCCCCGCCTGAGCTTCAGGGACGGGGTCAGGTGGCCGCGCGCCTCGGTGAAATCGCGGGGCAGGACGGCGAAGCGGCGGATCGACTCGGCCCGTGAGACCAGCCGGTTCGCCTCGTCCACCGCCCGCTGGAGGTCCGCCAGCAGTTCCTCGTCCCGCACCAGCTCGCGCATCGGCATGTTCTGCTTCTTGTGCATCTGGCGCCAGTGCTGCAGGCCGTCGGGTTCGAGGGTGATCAGCGCGGTGACGTAGGGCCGGTTGTCGCCGACCACCATGCACTGGCCGACCAGCGGATGGGCCCGTAGCCAGTCCTCCAGCGGTGCCGGGGCCACGTTCTTGCCGCCGGAGGTGATGATCAGGTCCTTCTTGCGGCCGGTGATGGTCAGGTACCCGTCGGCGTCGAGCTCGCCGATGTCGCCGGTGGCCAGCCAGCTCCCGTACGGGGCCGCGTGCGCGGCGTTCCAGTAGCCGGCGAAGACGTGGCCGCCGCCCAGCAGCACCTCCCCGTCGTCGGCGATCCGTACGGCGGTGCCCGGCAGCGGCCAGCCGACGGTGCCGAGGCGGGGCCGCAGCGGTGGGGTCACGGTGCTCGCGCCGGTGGTCTCCGTCAGCCCGTAGCCCTCGAAGACCTCGATGCCGGCGCCGGTGTAGAAGGCGGCGAGCCGCCGGCCCAGCGGTGATCCGCCGCTCAGGACGTAGCGGACGCGGCCGCCGAGCGCGGCCCGGATGCGCCGGTAGACGAGCGGGTCGTAGACGGACCGGGCGAGGCGCAGTACGAGCCCGGGGGTCTTCTCCTCGGCGATCTCGGCGAAGCGCTGCGCGATGCGCGCGGCCCGGTCGAAGGAGGAGGCCCGGCCCATCGTCTCGGCGGTGGCCCGGGCGGTGTTGTAGACCTTCTCCAGTACGTAGGGGATGGCCAGGAGGAAGGTGGGACGGAAGCCGGCGAGGTCGGCGAGGAGGTCCTCGGTACGGATGCTGGGCGCGTGCCCGAGCTTGACGCGGGCCCGCATGCAGCCGACGGCCACCATCCGCCCGAAGACGTGGCTGAGCGGCAGGAACAGCAGGGTGGATGCGGGGTCCTTGCTGACGGATCTGAAGACGGGGTGCAGCAGCTCCACCGAATTGTCCACCTGGGCGAAGAAGTTCGCGTGGGTGATCACGCATCCCTTGGGCTGCCCGGTGGTGCCGGAGGTGTAGATGAGGGTCGCCACGGAGTCGGGTGTGCGGGCGGCTCGCCGGTTGTGCACCACCGCGTCGGGGATGCGTTCCCCGGCCTTGACCAGCCGGGCCAGCGCGCCGGTGTCGAATTCCCACAGGTGGGTCAGCCAAGGCAGGTTGCCGCGCTCGGCGCTGATGAGCCGGGCCTGAGCGGTGTCCTCGACGGCGCAGGCCACGGCCCCGGAGTCCTGGATGATCCAGCGCGCCTGGAGGGCGGAGGAGGTGGGGTAGATCGGTACGGTGACCAGGCCGGCGGCCCAGCCGGCGAAGTCGAGCAGGGTCCACTCGTAGGTCGTGCGGGCCATGATGGCGAGCCGGTCGCCCTCCCGGAGCCCTTCGGCGATCAGGCCCTTGGCCACGGCGAGTACCTCGGCCGCGAACTGTGCGGCCGAGACGTCGTGCCAGACGCCGTTGCGGTCCTTGCGGGCGAGCACCGCTTCCCCGGGGGCCTCCCCGGCGTTGTGGAAGGGGAGGTCCCCGAGGGATCCCCGGTCCGGGGGGGCCACCAGCGCGGGTACCCGTACCTCGCGGACCACTCCGTCGATCAGGGTCTTGACGGGTTCGACCGGTTCTCCGGCCCCGACCGGCCTCAGCTCGGCTCCCACGGCGCACTCTCCTTGGCTCGGCGCGAGTGTTACCGCCGGTAATTTACGTACCGGTAACCCGCTCCGACCAGCCCCTGGAGCCGTTCTTCACGGACGCTCCACGCCACCGCCACCGCCCCACACCCCGGACGCGGCAGCACCGCGCACGTAGTCCCCGAAGTCACGGGGCTCCCGGCCGAGCACCCGCTGCACACCGTCGGCGAGGGTGGCGAAGCGGCCCTCGGCGATCCAGCCGTAGAGCATGTTCAGCAGGCCGACGAACTCCTCCGGCACGCCGTGGCCCCCGGCGTAGGCGGCGAACTCCTCGGGCGGGAGCGGACGGTAGGTGATCATCCGGCCGGTGGCGCGGGAGATCTCGTCGACCACGGAGCCCAGGCTCAGCAGCCGCGGGCCGGACAGTTCGTAGGCCTGCCCGCCGTGCCCCTCTTCGGTGAGGGCGGCCACGGCGACCCCGGCGATGTCCTCCGCGTCGATGAACGGCTCGACGCCCTCACCCGTCGACATCACGACCTCGCCGCCCTGGACCTGACCCCGGATGAACGGGTCCTCGCTGAAGTTCTGGAAGAACCAGGACGGCTTGAGGATGGTCCACTCGGCGCCGGACTCGCGGACCGCGCGCTCGCAGGGGAGCTTCTCCTCGCCGTCCGGCACCACCCAGTCGCGGGCGGACAGCAGCACCAGCCGCTCCACACCGCGGGCCACGGCCAGCTCGGAGAAGGAGCGCATCGTCTCGGCGGCGTCGGGGAGCTGCGAGTCGACCAGATAGGCCGCGCCGGTCCCCTCCAGCACCTGCTCCCAGGTGTTCTCGTCGTTCCAGTCGAAGGTGACCGGCCCCTTGCGGGAGGCTCCCCGGACCTCGTGTCCGCGCTGCCGCAACTGCGCGGCCACGCGGCTTCCGGTCTTGCCGGTGCTGCCCAGGACCAGGATCGGCCTGGCCGTCGTGTTGTTCGCCGTGTTGTTCTTCGCCGTGATGTTCTTCGCCGTCGTCATATGACCAGTCAATCCGGCGGCCCTCGGACGCGACATGGTCGTCCCGCTCAGGTACATGTCCGAGCGTCCAGGGGTGTCTTGGGTGGAGTCCGGGGGCGGGCAGCCCGCGAGCTGTCGGCGGCGGAAGGTAGCGTAGGGGCGGCGTAAAGACCACGGGCAGGAATGCGTCGGTGCGTTGCGACTGCCGGACCGTTCGTTGCGTCTCACCCTCTGAGCAAGGAGCTCCACACGCATGTCCATACCACCGCAGCCTCCGTCGTCCCCGGGCCCGTACGGACAGCCCGGCCCGTACGGCCAGCCCGGTCAGCCCGTCCCCCCGCCCTACGGCGGTGCGCCGCAGGGCTGGTACCCCCCGCAGCAGCAGAAGACCAACACCCTGGCCATCGTCGGGTTCGTCATGGCGCTCGTCTGCGGAATCCCGCTGGTCCCCATCATCCTCGGCATCATCGCCCTCTCCCAGATCAAGTCCCGCGGTGAGAAGGGCAAGGGCCTCGCCATCGCGGCGATCGTCATCCACAGCCTGGTCATCGTGTTCTACGGGACCTTCCTGATCCTCGGCCTCACGGGATCGCTGGACGACGACGCCCCGAAGAAGCGCGACACCACCGGCCAGGTCACCGGACCGGACGCCACCCGACCGGCCACCACCGCACCGGCCTCCAGCGGCTTGACCGAGATCCGCAAGGGCGACTGCTTCAACACGAAGGACGATCTGGCCCAGTACGGCGACGAGGACGGCACCCAGGCCGCCCGCTCGGTGACCATCGTGCCCTGCGCCCAGCCGCACAAGGGCGAGGCGTACGCGGTCTTCAAGCTGGACGCCGGAACGTACCCGGGCAACGAGAAGGTCACCAAGTCCGCCGAGGAGAAGTGCAGCGGCGACGCGCTCACCTCGTACGTGGGCGACAACCCCAAGGTCTCGGAGAAGCTGGAGGTCTACTACTACTACCCGCAGGCCGCCAGCTGGCTCCTCGGCGATCGCGAAGTCACCTGCTTCGTCGGCGACCCCAACGGCCCGAGCACCGGCTCGATCCGCGCCGCCGGCTCCTGACGGACCCGGCGAGGCCGTGCCCGCTCACGCCGCCGCGCTCTCCTCCGGCGGGCAGTCCCGGCAGCGGCCGGGTTGCGGGGCGCGGAAGGCGCGGTCGCAGCCGCCGCAGTTCTGCAGCGGGTCCGGCCGCCTGGCGTCCCGGACCACCGGGGCCGCCGGGGCCGGGGGCAGGTGCGGTGGGAGCAGGGCGGTCAGGCGGTACCCGAGTACGGACGCGGGGCGCCGCATCCGCTCGGGAAGGTCCGCGGACAGGGCCCTGGCGACCGCCTCGGAGGTGATCCCGCGCTCCAGCCACGCCGATACGTCCGGCGCGAGCTGCCGTACGTCGCGCTCGGAGAGCAGGAGCCGCGGGTCGTAGCGCCTCAGCCCGGCGAGGAGTTCGAACGCACCGGGGTGCACGCGCCGGGCCGGGAGCGGGGCGACGGCTGCCGGTTCGGGCGCCGGTTCGGGCGCCGGAAGGTATGCGGGCTCGTGTGCGGGCTCGTGTGCGGGGTCGGGCATCGGCTCGGGCGCCGGTTCGGCCGCCGGAAGGTGTGCGGGCTCGGGCATCGGCTGCGGCGTCGGCTCGGGTGCGGGTTCCCGGGCCGGCGGCGGAGGCGGGGGCGGCGGCGGGTCCGCCGAGGTGGTCCCCGGCTTGTTGTACGAGTACGTCCGGGTCACCACCCGCCCGTTCGCCAGCTGGTCGGCCCGCCGCTCCAGGTAGCCGTGCCGCTCCAGCTCCCGCAGGGCCGAGCCGAGCCGGATCTCCCCCTCCGTGAAGCGTGCGGCCAACGCCTTGATGCCGACCGGTGTCCCCTCCGGCAGCGACTGGATGTGCGCCGCGATCCCGATCGCCGTCGCCGACAGCTGCCGATGCTGGAGGAGGTGGTTGCCGATCACCGTGTAGTGACTCACGTGCGGCGTGTTGACGTGGATGACACCGGATCGAGGGGTCGCGGAGGGAACGGCGGACGGGACGCGCGAGGGCGCGCTAGGGTGCTTGAGAGCCATGGGGAAGCTGCTTACTTCCTACGATGGTCAGGCCCTCGCCGGGATTCTGAGTCCCGTCGGGGGCCGTCTCATGTCTGCGGTTGTCGGGGCGAGCATATGCCAGCCAACCAGTAGTAAATCCAGTCCAGTTGGCACGATTCACCCGTCCGAGCTACGCGAGCCCGATCGCCGGGGTGGGGTGGGGTCGGTTGGTTCTTTTCCCTTGGTTCTTTAAGTCTTTATGCGTCTGCGCCCGCCGGATCGCGACCCCGCGCGACCCGGTCCCCGCCCCGACTCCCGCACACCACCTCGCGCCGCGTCGCAGCCCCCCGCGACCCGGCCGGAGGCCCCGCAGGCCGACGATCTCGCCGGCCTCCGGGCCCGGCCGACCCGGTCAGACCGCGGGTGCAGACGTGCACCGACTCGCCGCCACCGCGTTCGGTGTGCACGATCCGCAGGACGTCGCTCTTGTCACTCACCTTCAGCTGTTGACCACCACCCTCGCCCCTCACCCCCGGCGACTTCCAGGGGGAGCGTGCGCGAGACGGCGCCCTCCACCGTCGCCGGGACCGGGTGGCCGCGGCCGGGGAGGCCGGGGTGGGGGCGGCCGAACCCGAGGCGGTCGGAGCCGAGGCGGCCAGGGCGGACACGGCGGCGGGCGCATCCTTGTCCTTGCCGCCGCACGCCGCCACCAGCGAGGCTCCGACCCCGATCGCCAGGTGGCGCAGGGCGTTGCGCCGCCCGATCATCTGCGCCGCCGCGCGTATCTCCCGTACCGCCATCGGACCTCCAGCCGAAGTCGCTTGATCACCGAGGGGCGACCATAAGCCCCCTCCGCGGTCAGTTGCGGAACCGGACGACCACATACCGCGTCTCCGGTCCATATCGGCACCGCGAGGTTCCGTATGCGGAAATCCCCGTATTAGCATGAACATGACCAGCTGATTCTGGCCATGTCCAGTTATCAACTATTCAGGGGATACATGTCGTTCGACGCGGAATGGGCCCAGCACAAGGCCGCCGCCCTCGCGCAGCAGTCACCCGTCATGCGCCTCAACCACGCGCCGACGGACGGCGGCGCGCCGGGGAGCCCCGCCGGCAGTCTGGTGGCCGGGGCCGCCTCCATCAACGGCAACGCCAACCTGCTGATCGAGATCGCCGCCCTCCTCCACGAGGGCCGGCCCGACGGCGACGCGAGCACGATGGCCCGCGCACCGCGCGCCCACGGCGACGTCTCGGCGCAGGTCCTGCGCTTCGCCCGGTTCGCCGACGACCAGTTCAAGGACACGATCGGCCTGTTCGCCGCCCTGGCCACCCGCCTGAAGACGACCGGCACCAGCTTCGCCCAGGTCGACGACGGCACCGCCCGGTCCTTCCTCGCGGGCCTCCTGGAATCGGGGCAGTACGTGAAGCCGGAGGCCAAGTGAGCGGGCTCAGCCATCGCAAGGACGTCGAGTTCCTGGAGGAGTGCAACCCGGCCCTGGTGGAGCGCAACGCCGCCGAGTTCAAGCGCCTGCGCGATCTGCTCGTGCAGGCCGAGGAGCCCGCCCGACGCGCCGAGACCGGTACGCAGTGGCAGAGCGACGGCAGCCACACCTACACCTCGCGCCTGTCCGAGGCGCGCCGGCTCGTGCAGCACATCGCCGAGGGGTACGACAAGGCCGCGAGTGCCCTGCACGCGTATGCGGCGGCCCTGACGACCGCCAAGTCCCACTACGGGAACGGCAAGGGCTCCGAGCGCAAGCTCGCCGCCCTGATCGCCACGAAGGGCACCGCCATCACGCGCACGGCTCAGGAGGCGGAGCCGATGCGCCAGTGGGAGGACATGCGGGCGACGACCGGTTTCCTCGACGGTCTCGCCGAGCTCACGATGGACGTGGACGACATCCGCGACGAGGCCGACCGCCTCCACGACGACGCGGGCGGCAACTTCCAGCTGGCCAAGACCGCCGAGCAGGAGGCGCGCAGCGTCTGCGTCCACGCACTGAAGCAGGCGTACGAGCTCCTGCCCGAGTTCAGGCTGAAGGGCGGTGGGGGCGGAGTCGACCTCTACGCGGCCATGGCCGACATCCGCCGCGAGGCGGCCGAGGCCCGCGCCGACCCCCTGACGCGTCTGCCGGGCAGCGGCCCGAAGAAGGACATGACCGCCCCGGTGGGGCCGGACACCCCGGTCTCCCCCCAGCTCCGCGACATCCGGATGCGGGTCGCCGGGCTGCCGGACGCCGCCGACAACTACTGGGTCCCGCTGGTCACGGACGGCATGCACGCGGACTGGATCTCCCAGAACAAGGAGGTCCTGCGAGCGGCGGCCAAGAACGCGGGTCTGCCGGAGGAGCTGGTCGCGGGCGTGGCCTGGCAGGAGATCGGCGGTTACCAGCCCGGACTGCTGGACGACGTGACGGGCACGATCCGCGAACAGGCCGCGGCCCCGTGGGGCCTGAGCCCGGTCATCCCCGAGAACCTTCCGTGGCGGCTCGGCGGCAAGCTGGACGAGACGTCCTACGGGCCGATCGCCATCCAGCTGCGGCGCGGCGCCGAAGTGCTCGGCTACGATCCGGCGAACCTCACCGACCACCAGCGGACCCTGGTGGAAGAGGCCCTCCAGGATCCGAAGCAGAACGCGTTCATAGCGGCCGGCTTCCTGGCCCAGATCAAGGCGGAGAGCGGTCTCGCCGACGTCCCGGCCGATCAGATGACGGAGGCCCAGATGCGGGAGATCGCCGCCCGCTACAACGGAGGTCCCTACTGGGATCTCCCCAAGGCCCAGGGCTACGGTGACCGCTTCGTCGGGAACCTCGGCCAAGCGAAGGACGCAATGCGATGACGTACCCCCGCGAGAGCATCGACCTGCCCGAGGACCGGGGTTGCCTGCGGTGGGTCCTGGGTGTGCCGCTCGGGATCATCCACCTGCTGAACGCCGTCGCCGTGTCCGGGGCCCTGTTCGCCGGGCCCCGGGGCGAGTGGGACGACCAGGGCTACGAGAACGTCGGCGCGCTGTGCCTCGTCTCCGTGTCCCTGAGCGTGCTGGGCTTGCTGATCACCGTCATACCGGGCGTGCGCCGGGCCATGGGCCCGTGGTGGTTCGCCCCGCCCCTGCTCCTCGGGCTGACCGCGTTCCTCCGCGGCGCGACGCTCGGATGAGGCGCGGATGAGGCTGCGCCGCGAGAGCATCGACCTGCCCGGGGACCGCGGTTGCCTGCAGTGGGTCCTCGGGATACCGCTCGCCCTCTCCTACGTCCCGGCGCTGTTCACCTGCTACGCCGCCCTGGCGATGTGGCCGGAGCCCGACGACGACCTGCTGCGCGGGGAGGTCCGCTTCCTGGCCGGCTGCTGCCTGGTGCTGTGCCTCGTAGGACTGCTGATCACCATCACCCCGCTGTTCCGGCGGACCATGGGCCGGTGGTGGTTCGCCCTGCCGTTGCTGCTGGCGACGGTCGCGTACGTCCGCGCGCAGACGGTCTGACGCCGGACGGCGAACCCCGAACGCCGGACGAACGCCGCAG
>NZ_JBSGZP010000184.1:0-11468 GCF_053611065.1 Streptomyces sp. NPDC054840 | reverse complement strand
GCCAGAACCCGTACCACGGTCACCGTCACCCGGTTGTTGCCGGCGAAGACGGCGGTCACCGGCTCCCGGCCCGTGAGCATCGCCCCGGCCGCCGCCGCGACCCGTTCCGGGGCCGTGGACCCGAGCGAGACCCAGGATTCCGCCACCGGCAGGCCCGCGTCCCCCATCGCCGCGCGGTAGCCGCGCAGGCGCTCCGCCACCGTGTGGATGCGGGGCTGGTCGCCGACGAAGCCGATCCGGCGGTGGCCGCCCGCGATCAGGTGGGCCACCCCGCCCCGGGCGCCGCCGAAGTTGTCCGACAGCACCACGTCCGCGTCGATCCGCCCGGCCGGGCGGTCCACGAACACGGTGGACACACCGGCCCGCATCTCCGGCTCCAGATAGCGGTGGTCGTCCCCGGCCGGGATCACGATCAGCCCGTCCACCCGGCGGGCGCACAGCGCGAGCGCCAACTCCCGCTCCCGGTCCGGGTCCTCGGCGCTGGAGCCGTTGATGAGCAGTGCCCCGTGCGCCCGGGCCACCTCCTCCACCGCCCGGTTCAGTGGACCGTAGAAGGGATCGGCGAGATCCTCCAGGACCAGGCCCACGGTGGCCGTACGGCCCTTGCGCAGCACGCGGGCACTGTCGTTGCGGCGGAAGCCGAGGGCCTCGATCGCCTCCTGGACCCGTCTCTCGGTCTCGGGAGTCACCCCCGGCTCACCGTTGACCACGCGCGACACCGTCTTCAGGCCGACGCCCGCCTGGGACGCCACGTCCTTCATGGTCGGCCGGTTGCCGTATCGGGGCTCGGACGGGCGGCGGTTGTGGGGCACGGTGGCGAATCCTCCGGGGCTCACGAGCAGGGCTGTGACCTTGAGGATAAGCACTGGGCCGGTCGTGAGGTTTTCGTGGCAGGCTGATGCGGGCAAGCCACTGGGGGCTCCGGACGAGCCATGGGGAAAGGGGTAGACGTGATTGTCTGGATCAACGGCACTTTCAGTGCCGGAAAGACCAGCACGGCCCGCGAACTGACCGGAATCCTGCCGGACAGCACCCTGTTCGACCCGGAGTTCATCGGCGACGCGCTGCGCGTGCTGCTGCCGGCCAAGCGGCTGGCGGAGGTGACCGATTATCAGGACCTGCCGAGCTGGCGGCGGTTGGTGGTGGACACCGCCGCGGCGATGCTCGCCGAACTGGGCGGGGTGCTCGTCGTACCGATGACGCTGCTTCGCCAGGAGTACCGGGACGAGATCTTCGGCGGGCTGGCGGCTCGGCGGATCCCGGTACGGCATGTGTTGCTGGCTCCTGCGGAAACGATCCTGCGGGAACGGATCGCGACACGGCGGGAACATGGGGAGCCCGCGGAGGCCGACCTGCGGGTCCGCCGGTGGGCGTACGACCACATCCCGGTCTACCAGCAGGCCATCGGCTGGCTGACCGGGGACGCACACGTCATAGACAACGGCGTGCTGACCCCGCGGGAGACCGCGGAGCGCATCGCCGAGGCCGTCCGCTCCGGCACGGCGAAGGTCTGCGACATCGTGCAGACCCCGGAGCCCACCCGGGAGACGGTGGCGGCCGGGGTACTGCTCTTCGACGAGCAGGACCGGGTGCTGCTGGTCGATCCGACGTACAAGGCGGGCTGGGAGTTCCCCGGCGGGGTCGTCGAAGCGGGCGAGGCACCCGCGCGCGCGGGCGTACGCGAGGTCGCCGAGGAACTGGGCGTCGTACTGGAGCGGCCGCCCGGGCTGCTGGTGGTCGACTGGGAACCGCCCCAGCCGCCCGGCTACGGCGGGCTGCGCCTGCTCTTCGACGGCGGTCGGCTCTCGGCGGAGGCGACGGCCGGGCTCCGGCTGCCCGGCCCGGAACTGCGCGCCTGGCGCTTCGTCACGGAGGCCGAAGCCGCCGGTCTGCTCCCGCAGCACCGGTACGAACGCCTGCGCTGGGCCCTGCGCGCCCGCGAACGCGGCCGGCCCGTGTACCTGGAGGCGGGCACGCCGGTCGGCTGAGCCATCGGCCGCCCCTCGCACGCGTGCTCCTCGGACGCGTACTCCTCGCGCCCGAGCTCCTCGGGCCGGCGTCCCTCGGACCGGCGTTCCCGCCGCGGCCAGGCGCCGGAAGGGCTCTCCCGCCCGGCCTCGGTCCGCGTTGAAGACGCCCAGCAGCGACGGGCCGACGGCGGCGACGCGGTCACCCGTGGACAGCGGACGACGGCCCGGGCGTGCGCGTACAGCGGGATCTCCCGGTCGAGCAGCACCGGTTCCGGGACGGGCCGCTCTCCCCGGGTCACGGGCGCGTCCAGGCGGTGCGCGAGGACCTGCGCACCCCAGCCCGTCGTCGCGCTCGCCGCCGGCCCCGCGAGGAGGAGCAGCCCGAGCCGGTCGGGCCGGGCGGCCGCGGACAGCGACGCGGCCACCGAGCGCAGCAGCTCGGTCCGTCCGCTCCCGGCGGGCCCCTCGATGAGCAGGTGGCTTCGTCGAGGGCGGTCTGAGCCCAGGTGTACGCGCCCCGTCCGGGGTCGGGTCAGGCGCGCTTGGACTCCGCGTAGTGGACGAGGAAGAGGGCCTCCGCCACCGACAGACGCTCCAGCTCCTGCGGCGACACGCTCTCGTCGATCGCGTGGATCTGCGCCTCCGGCTCGCTCAGCCCGATCAGCAGCATCTCCGCCTTCGGGTACAGGGACGTCAGCGTGTTGCACAGGGGAATCGACCCGCCCATGCCGCTGATCTGCATCTCCTGGCCGGGGTAGGCGGCCTCCAGGGCCGCGCGCATCGACGCGTACGCCGGGCTGTCGGTGTCCGCCTGGAACGGCTGGCCCTGGCCGACGACCTCCAGTTCGAGGCGTGCCTGCCACGGGGTGTGCGCCTCCAGGTGGGCCTGCAGCAGCTCGACGGCCGCGGCGGTGTCCACACCCGGCGGCACCCGCAGGCTGATCAGCGCGCCGGCGCTCGCGTGCACCGACGGCGTCGCGCCGACCACCGGCGGGCAGTCGATGCCGAGCACCGTGACGGCCGGGCGGGCCCACAGCCGGTCCGCGATCGTGCCCGCGCCGATGAGCTCGACACCGTCCAGGACCTTCGCGTCGGCGCGGAAGTCCGCCTCCGGGTACTGCAAGCCCTCCCACACCTCGTCCGAAGCCAGTCCGTCCACGGTCGTCGAACCGTCCGCCGCGCGCAGCGAGTCGAGTACGCGGATCAGCGCGGCCAGCGCGTCGGGGGCGGCACCGCCGAACATGCCCGAGTGCAGATTGCCGCCCAGCGTGTCGATCTTCACCTTGACCAGGCACATGCCGCGCAGGGTGGCCGTCACGGTCGGCAGGCCGAGGCGGAAGTTACCCGCGTCGCCGATGACGATGGTGTCGGCGGTCAGCAGCTCCGGGTGCGCCTCGGCGTACTGCTGGAGGCCGCCGGTGCCCTGCTCCTCCGAGCCCTCGACGATCACCTTCACGTTCACGGGCACACCGCCGTTGGCCTTCAGCGCGCGCAGCGCCAGCAGGTGCATGATGAACCCGCCCTTGCAGTCGGCCGAGCCGCGCCCGTACCAGCGGCCGTCGCGCTCGGTCAGCTCGAAGGCGGGGGAGGTCCAGGCCGCGTCGTCGAGCGGCGGCTGGACGTCGTAGTGCGCGTAGAGCAGCACGGTCGGCGCGCCCTCGGGACCGGGCAGGAAGCCGTATACGGACTGAGTGCCGTCGGGGGTGTCGAGCAGCGCCACGTCCAGGAAGCCCTCGACGCGCAGGGCGTCGGCCACCCAGTTCGCGGCGGCCTCGCTCTCGCTCTTGGGGAACTGCGCCCAGTCCGCCACCGACTGGAAGGCCACCAGCTCGGTCAGCTCCCGCTTGGCGCGGGGCATCAGCGAGGCGATGGTCTCGGCGATCGGATTCTGGGACATGGGCACGCTCCTTTTGGGTGCGACGTTGTTCTCCGTGTACGCAGCCCGCATCCGCGGGGTATGCGTATGCCGGGCGAGCGAAAGACAGTCTCGATCCTCGCACAGCGGGACGGGGCGGTCTCTCGCCGTAGGATTCCCCCGGCATCGGAGCAACCGGGTGATCAGGAGCAGCAACACATCGTGAGCAGCGACGACGACGTACGCGACGCAGACGCGGGCGCGGGCAAGGACTCAGGCGCAGGCGCAGAGGCGGGCGCGAGTGCGGACGCAGGCGCAGGCGCAGGCGTGGACACAGGCACAGGCGCAGGCGCAGGCGTGGGCGCGGGGCAGGACGCCCAGGAGGCGGGCGACGAGGCGGCCGGGGAGAGCGGCGAGGTCTGGGACGTGGTCGTGGTCGGGGCGGGACCTGCCGGGTCCTCCGCCGCGCACGCGGCGGCGACGGCGGGGCGGCGGGTCCTGCTGCTGGAGAAGGCCGAGCTGCCCCGCTACAAGACCTGCGGTGGCGGCATCATCGGCCCCTCGCGCGACGCCCTGCCCCCGGGTTTCGTGCTGCCCCTCAAGGACCGCATCCACGCGGTCACCTTCTCGATGGACGGGAAGCTGACCCGCACCCGGCGCTCGAAGCACATGCTGTTCGGGCTCATCAACCGCCCGGAGTTCGACGCCGGCCTGGTCGCCGAGGCCGAGAAGGCCGGCGCCACCATCCGTACGGGTACCGCCGTCGCCCGCGTCGAACAGCACGGGGCGGCCGTCCCCGACCGGCGCACCGTTGCCGTGGTGCTCGCCGACGGAGAGACCGTGCTGGCCCGCGCCGTGGTCGGCGCGGACGGCAGCGCGAGCCGGATCGGCGCGCACGTCGGGGTGGAGATGGACCAGGTGGACCTGGGCCTGGAGGCGGAGATCCCCGTTCCCGAGACGGTCGCGGAAGACTGGAAGGGGCGGGTGCTGATCGACTGGGGCCCGCTCCCGGGCAGTTACGGCTGGGTCTTCCCCAAGGGCGACACCCTGACCGTGGGAGTCATCTCGGCCAAGGGCGAGGGTGCCGCGACCAAGCGCTACCTGGACGACTTCATCGCCCGGCTCGGACTCGCCGGCTTCGAACCGGCCGTCTCCTCCGGGCACCTGACCCGCTGCCGCAAGCCCGATTCACCGCTCTCGCGCGGCCGGGTGCTGGTGGCGGGCGACGCGGCCGGACTGCTGGAGCCGTGGACCCGGGAGGGCATCTCCTTCGCGCTGCGCTCCGGGCGGCTGGCGGGGGAGTGGGCGGTGAAGATCTCCGAGGCGCAGGACGCCGTGGACGCGCGCCGCCAGGCCCTCAACTACACCTTCGCGGTGAAGGCCGGGCTGGGCGTGGAGATGGGTGTCGGCAAGCGGATGCTGAACCTCTTCGAGGTCCGGCCGCGGCTGCTGCACGCGGCGATCACCGGCTTGGGTCCGGCGTGGCGGGCGTTCGCCCGGATCACCCGGGGTTCCACGACGCTGGCCGAGCTGGTGGGTACCTACCCGCTGGCCCGCAAGGCGCTGCACCTGATGGACGCCCGGCAGGCGGCGGCGGCCCGAAGCGGCGACAGCCAGGGCTAGGCAGCCGTGGTGGGCGGAGACGGCGACGGCCCGGCCGGCGGTGCGGGTCCGGCGGGCGGTGCGGGTCCGGCCGGGTGCGCGGGGGCGGTGGGCGGTGCGGGTTCGGCCGTAGGGACGGCTGGCGGTGCTGGTCCGGCCCGAGGGGTGCCGTCCGGGCGGGTCACTCAGCCGGACGGCCGCCGTTCGCGGGTTCAGCCGGACACCGTGATCCGGAAGACCGGGTGGTCGCCCGCGGCCGCCCGGAGTTCGGCGTCGGAGGACTTGGCGGTGACCCCCTGGAAGAACCGGTTGACCTCCCAGCCCCACTTCTCCAGGTAGGCGCGCAGGATGCCGGCCTTCTGCACCGGGTCCGTGATCTCGGTGACGGTGAACGCGCGTACCTTGCGCCCGACGCGCAGCTCGCCGCCGCCCGCCACACGCATGTTGCGGACCCACTGGGAGTGGCCGCGGGCCGAGACCAGGTACTGGGCGCCCTCGTAGGTGTGGGGGTTGACCGGGATCCGCCGCATCTCGCCGGACGTGCGGCCGCGTACCGACAGCTCGGCGGTGCCCGCCAGGCTGATGCCGAAGCGGGCCAGCTTGCCGAAGAGCGAGTTCAAGCGGGTCGCGAAGGGGGTGGCCCGGGCGTAGTACGGGGTGGGCGGAGTGGGCGCGTTCATCATGACCTCCGAGGCCGCTTCCTCCATCGAGAGCACTGCTCTCGCTTGAGAGCAGTGTGCACGGATCGATGTATCAAAACAAGAGCAGTGCTCTCAAAATGGAGCGGCAATCCGTTTCTTGGGCAGTGCTCCGTTCGCGTGGCAGACTGACCCGCATGAACACCGTGCGAGGGGCCAGGGAACGGGCCCGCATCGAGGTCACCGCCGCCATCAAGGACGAGGCGCGTCGCATGCTCGCGGCCGAGGGCGCCGCCAAACTCTCCCTGCGCGCCGTCGCCCGCGAGCTGGGCATGGTCTCCTCCGCCCTCTACCGGTACTTCCCCAGTCGGGACGACCTGCTCACCGCTCTCATCATCGACGCGTACGACAGCGTCGGCGCGTCCGCCGAGACCGCCGACGCCCGCGCCGCAGGGGCCCCGCCCCGCGCCCGCTGGATCGCGGTCTGCGAGGCCGTCCGCTCCTGGGCGCTGGAGCACCCGCACGAATACGCCCTCATCTACGGCTCCCCGGTCCCCGGCTACAGCGCCCCCATCGACACCGTGGGCCCGGCCTCCCGCGTCGGCAACACCTTCATCGGCATCCTCCGCGCCGCGTACGAGGGCCCCGGACTCGCCCTCCCGCCACTGCCGCCCACCCTGCGCCCCGAGGCCGACCGCATGACCGCCGACTTCGCCGAGGGCCTGCCCCCGGAGGTCACCGCCGCCCTCGTCGCCGCCTGGGCCCAGGTGGTCGGGCTGGTGTCCTGCGAGCTGTTCGGGCAGTTCAACCGGGTCGTCGAGGACCGCGCCGCCTTCTTCGCGCACGCCGCCGACCAGTTGGCGCACAGGGTCGGACTGCCGGCCGTATGACGGGAGGCCGATGGCGCGGACCGTTGCGAAGATTCCGAAGGTTCACATGATGAGGGGACGGGTCGCTCCTCTGTTCCTCATACGAATGCGGGCGGTTCGGCCTTGAACGATGGGCCGCCCGTCTAGTGTTCCTCGGGTCGCCCCCTGCCGTCCGCCGGAGGAAACGTTCATGCCTCGCGCCGTGAAGGCCTTGTACGCCGCCCTGGTCACCGCCTTGCTGGCCGCGTCGGCGCCCGCCATCATCGGTGCGGCACGTGACGCGCCCCTGCCGGCCGCCCCGGCGCCCGACCCGCCGCCGACGCCCCGGACGCCGGGCGTGCGCGGCCTGGAGATCGGCGTCCCCGCGTACGTCTGGGCGAACGACCCCATGCTGACCGACCTCACCGCCACCGCGCCGGCCCCCTCGGTGGTCGTCCTGAACCCGGGCAACGGGGACTCTCCGTTCGACGGTCCCTGGCGGGCCCGCGCCGACGCGCTGCGCGCCCGCACCACGGCCACCGGCGAGAAGACGCGGGTGCTCGGCTACGTCCACACCGACCACGGCAACCGCGACATCGCCGCGGCCAAGGCCTCCGTCGACAACTACCTCAAGACCCCCGACGGCCGCCTCCACGTCGACGGCATCTTCTTCGACGTCGTCAGCCGCGACTGCGGCCCCGCCAACGCCACCCGCGACTACTACGCCGAACTGCGCCGCCACGTCCAGGACGCCATGGACGCCGCCGACCCGGCCGCCCCCGACCTCGTCGTCAACAACCCCGGCACCGCCATAGCCGACTGCTACCTGGAGCCGGGCCACCGCACCGCGGACATCTTCGTCACATTCGAGGACACGTACGCCGCGTACACCGGCGCCGGCTGGCTCGGCGGCAACGTCTTCGACCAGCTCTCCGGCTACCGTTCCGGCGCCGAACTCGACCCGAGCGGCACGGCGTTCTGGCACCTGGTCCACGACGTCCCCGACCCCGGTGCGATGCGTGTCACCTTACGCACGGCCTTCGACCGGGGCGCGGGCTACGCGTACGCGACCAGCACGGTCATGCCCAATCCCTGGAACGCGGGCCCGACATGGAAGTACCGCACCCAGACCATGTACGCGGCCACCCTCGGCTGAGACCGCGAGACACCCCGTGGGCCGGACCGCGGCATGGACCTTTGTTTCTCAGCGGGCGCGACAGCGGGACAACCGCCACCCTGTGATGCGACCAGGCGCGGCCGGCCCAGGCGAACCCGGGAACATGCCGTCGACGGCGAGCGGATGCGCGCACACTGCCGAACCGAACCGAACCGAACCGAACCGAACCGAACCGAACGGAACCGAACCGAACCGGCATACCCCCGTTTTTTTGATCGTCGACGAGCAGCCCCTGGCGGCCGTTCGTCGGCGTGCCCACGGTCAGTCCCCGTCGTTCTCCGGTCGGCGGGCGAATCCGAGCAGCACATGGGTGACGCGGAGCAGGAACACCGCCGACGCCAGGATCACGCCCGCCACGGCCAGGGTCCGGCGCGTCGACGGGGAGAGGGAGAACGCGAGCGCGGGTCCGTACACCGCACCGAAGGCGAGGACGGCCGCGAAGCAGGCACTGACGAAGGCGTAGCCGATCTCGATGGTGATCGCGTCCCGGTCCGCCT
Organism: Streptomyces sp. NPDC054840; assembly: GCF_053611065.1. Classification (NCBI taxonomy): domain Bacteria; kingdom Bacillati; phylum Actinomycetota; class Actinomycetes; order Kitasatosporales; family Streptomycetaceae; genus Streptomyces; species Streptomyces sp. NPDC054840. The sequence goes on along the minus strand of NZ_JBSGZP010000184.1, from coordinate 2,881 downwards.
GCGTACGTCGCTCCATGCGTGGAGTGTCACAGTGCGCACTGCCCGTCACAAGACCCCCTCGCCGCCGCGCCCGGCCGTCCGTCGGTCAGATTCCGGCCGTATCCGTCCACAGCCGGGCCAGCGCCAGGTCGCCGCTCACCCCCGGACCCGCCAGCGGCGTCCGGTTCCACAGCGCTCCGTACAGCCAGGCCGCCTCGCCGGTCAGTTCGCAGTCGGCCGCCTCGCCCGTGTCGCCCCGCACCGTACGGGCCGGCTCCGCCGACAGGTGTACGGTCCACACCGCGCTGGTATCGGCGGCCCGCACCCGCACCACCTTGGGCTCCGCCGTCCGCACCCGGCTGCGCGGCCGGGCATGGAAGCCGGTCAGCAGCTCGTCCACCCCGTCCTCCGCGAACTCCGGCTCGACCTCGGAGAACAGCACACCGAGCGCGGCCTCCGCGTCCATCCGGTGCACGGCGGTCTCATGCGCCTGGCGGCGGGCCCAGAACGCCACGGGCGAGGGCGGGGCCGTCGGCAGGAAGGTCCAGCACTGCACATCGGCCGGCGCCTCGGTCAGAGTCCGCACCAGGTCCGCGTGGCCCTCCCGGAACCAGGCCAGCAGCTCGGCGCCGACCAGTTCCGGCGCGTTCGGGAAGCCCACCGGCTCCAGCCGCCGCTCCGCGACGTACCCGGTGGCCCAGCGGTGCACCGAGCCGGTGTGCCGCAGCAGGTCGGTGACGCGCCACCCCGGACAGGTGGGGACCGCGGATTCCGTACCTGCGGCTTCGGCCACCTCGGCGAGCAGCTCGCCCTCGCGCGTGAGGGTCTTCAGATATTCGGGGATCTCCATACCGTGAGTCTTATCAGCCCGCCCGCGACAATGGAGAGCATGAACGGGGAACTCTTCCCGCGCGAGCGGACCGTGATCGCCCCCGGCGCGGTGCACGTGCCCGACTGGCTCGGGGCGGAGCGCCAGGGCGAGTTGCTGGCGGCCTGCCGCGCCTGGGCCCGGCCGCCCGCCGGCCTGCGCACCGTGCGCACCCCGGGCGGTGGGGTGATGACCGCCCGCCAGGTGTGCCTCGGACTGCACTGGTACCCGTACGGATACGCCCGCACCGCCGTCGACGGCGACGGGGCGCCGGTCAAGCCGATGCCGCCGTGGCTCGCCGAACTGGGGCGGGAGGCGGTGACCGCCGCCTACGGGGATCCCCCCGGGTCCGGACCCGGGGCGGCCTACGACATCGCGCTGATCAACTTCTACGACGGCGACTCCCGGATGGGCATGCACCGCGACGCCGAGGAGCGGTCCACCGCACCCGTGGTCTCGCTCAGCCTCGGCGACACCTGCGTCTTCCGCTTCGGGAACACCGTCTCGCGCGGGCGCCCCTACCAGGACGTCGAGCTGCGCAGCGGGGACCTCTTCGTCTTCGGGGAGGCGAGCCGACTGGCCTATCACGGGGTACCGAAGGTCCTGCCGGGAACGGGCCCGCGGGAGCTCGGGCTGACGGGGCGGCTGAACATCACACTCCGGGTCGGCGGGCTGGGCTGAGCGGCGGCACCCGGCGCCCTCCGATCATGCGAGGATCGATGCCATGAACGGCAACGGGGCCCCGCCGAGGGTGGGGGATGTGACCACGCCGTCCGCGTCCGGTACGGCGGCGCGGACCAGGCTGGAACGGGGTCGCGGCGCTCTCGGACCGGCGCTGGAGCTCGTCCACACCGGCCGTGCCCCGACCCGCGCCGTGCTGACGGCCGAGCTCGGGGTGACCCGCGCCACCGCCGGAGCGGTCGCCGCCGAGCTGGAGGCTCTCGGGTTGATCCGGGTCGATTCCCGCCCGGGCGGCGCCGGGGGGACCGGCGGGGCCCAGGGCCGCCCCTCGCACCGGCTCTCGGTGGCCGAGGACGGCCCGGTGGCGCTGGCCGCCCAGGTGCACTCGGACGGCTTCCGCGCCGCCCTGGTCGGACTCGGTGGCCGCATCGTGGCCACCGCCCCCGGCAAGGTCACCGTCTCCGCCGATCCGGCGCAGGTGCTCGGCGCGGTCGTGGAGGCGGGTGCGGACCTGCTCGCGCGGAGCGGCCGCCGTTGCGTCGGCGCGGGACTCGCGGTCCCCTCGGCGGTCGCCGAACCGGACGGTACGGCGCTGAACCCGCTGCACCTGGCCTGGCCGGCCGGCTCTCCGGTACGGGCCATCTTCGCGGAGCGCGTGAAGGCGGCCGGGATCGACGGCCCGGCCCTGACCGGCAACGACGTCAACCTCGCGGCCCTGGCCGAGCACCGGCACGGCGCGGGGCGCAGCGCCCAGCACCTGCTGTGCGTGGCCACCGGGCACCGGGGGGTCGGCGGGGCGCTCGTGCTGGACGGCCGCCTGCACAGCGGGAGTTCGGGCCTGGCCCTGGAGGTCGGCCACCTCACCGTGAACCCCGAGGGCCGGGCCTGCCACTGCGGCAGCCGCGGCTGCCTGGACGTGGAGGCGGACCCGCTGGCCTTCCTCACCGCGGCGGGCCGCAGTCCCGGCCCCGAGGTGTCGCTGCTCCAGCAGGCCCGCGACCTGCTGCGCGACGAGCCCGCGGAACCGGCGGTACGGGCGGCCACGGAGGAGCTGATCGACCGGCTCGGCCTCGGCCTCGCGGGCCTGGTGAACATCCTCAACCCGGACCGGATCATCCTGGGCGGACTGCACCGGGAGCTGCTGCACGCCGATCCGGAGCGGCTGCGCGCGGTGGTGGCGGACCGCAGCCTGTGGGGGCGCAGCGGCGGGGTGCCGATCCTGCCGTGCACCCTGGACCACAACAGCCTGGTCGGCGCGGCGGAGCTGGCGTGGCAGCCGGTGCTCGACGACCCCCTGGGAGCCCTCGCCCAGGCCGTGCCGTCGAAGTAGCGCCGACCGGGCCGGGCTCGCGG
>NZ_JBSGZP010000183.1:0-11498 GCF_053611065.1 Streptomyces sp. NPDC054840 | reverse complement strand
CCTCTACGGGGTCCCGCCCATCGGCGTTCCCAGCACACCCAAGGCAACCAGAACGCCCGAGGCGCCCAGGGCGCCCAGGCGCCTACGACCGCCTACGACTTGCTACGACACCTTCAGGAGCGCGCCGTCGCGCCACTTCAGCATCTTGTCGAAGCTCACCACCGCGCCACGGCCCGGCCGGTTGCGGAAGCGGACGTGGTCGGCGAGCTCGGCGATCAGGTGCAGCCCCCGGCCGTGTTCGGCCAGGGAGGGTCTGCGGCGGGCCACCGTCGCGGGCGGGAAACCCGGACCGGAATCGGTCACCTCGATGCGGCAGCAATCCCCGTCCAGATAGGCCGTGACGTGGTACGCCTCGGTCTCGTCCGGGATTTCGCCACCCCCGCCGTGCTCCACCGCGTTCGCACACGCCTCGCTCAGCGCCACCGAGAGATCGAAGGAGATGTCCGGATCCACCCCCGCGGTCTCCATCGTTCCCAGCAGCAGTCGCCTGGCGAGCGGCACGCTCGCGGCTTCGCGCCTCAAGTGGAGAGACCACCAGATGCTCATACGGTTACGTATTGCCGCCCGCGAGGGGGCGTAAGCGCTCTGCGACCATCCGAGACCTCGATGCGCCCGTTCGGCCGATGCGGCTCTCCCAGGGAGCGGTGTATGCGGCCGGCCCGAACGCTCCTCGCTACAGCTGACTCACTCGGACCTTCCGGACCTGCCGTATGAAGGGCCTCAGCGCAGTGCGATGATGGCCCGGCCATGTCCGACCCCCACGCGACGCATGCCGGAACCGGTCTCCGGCTGATCCGGGCCGCGGTGTTCACCGCGGTCTGTGTCGTGCTGTCCGCGCTCGGGCACGCCCTGGCGTCCTGCGCCACCGTGCCCTGGTGGTCGCTGTGTCTCGGTTTTCTCGCCGTCTTCGCGGTCGCCGCCCCGCTCGCGGGCCGTCCGCGGACGCTGCCCGGCATCACCGCCGGGCTCACCGCCGGACAACTCGGCCTGCACGCGATGTTCGGCCTCGGCCAGCACAGCGCCGCGGCCGCGCAGGCACCGGCGGGCACGGCGGACGCATCGCTGGCCGAACTCGCCGCACGGCTGGTGTGCGGAGGCAACTCCGTACCGCTCAGCCCGGCCGACGCCCGGCAGATCCTGGAAGCCGCCGGCCTGGACCCGGCCGCCCTGGCCGAGCAGACGGCACAGGCCGGGCAGGCTGTGGCACAGGCCCACGGAGCACACGCGCACGTGGCCCAGGCCGTCACCACGGCACCCGCGATCGGCCTGTTCAGCCCGGCCATGCTGGCCGGCCACCTGCTGGCCGCACTCGCCCTGGGCTGGCTGCTCGGCCGCGGCGACGCCGCGCTCTTGCGACTGGTCGCGCTGTCCCGGCGCTCCGCCGAAGCCGCCCCGCTACGTCCGCTGCACGCCGCACTCGCCTTCGTACGTGCCCTCGGCGCCGGACTCCCGGGCTCCGCCCCCCGTACCCCGCAGGACCCGCGGACGGGCTGCGACCCCACCCTCCGCACGGGGCGCGAAGCACTCCAGCACACGGTGATCCGGCGCGGCCCACCCGTGGCACTCGCCCTCGCAGCCTGACGCGGCGCCCTTCTTCCCCCACACAGAGCGGGGTACCGGTGCCGCGAACTCCGTGCGCGCACGTGCACGGAACAACCGCCACCACTGCTTCCGTGGAGTGTTCCTGCCATGAAGACCTCTCGCGTCTCCATCGCCGCCGCCATCGCCGCCGGTTCCGTCCTCCTCCTCTCCGGTCCGGCCTTCGCCCACGTCGGCGTGCAGCCTGCCGGTGAGGCTGCCAAGGGCGGCTACGCGACGATCAACTTCAAGGTCCCCAACGAGCGGGACAACGCGTCGACCACCCAGCTGGAGGTCAACTTCCCGATCGACCAGCCGCTCACCTCCGTCATGCCGCAGGACGTTCCCGGCTGGACCGTGACGGTCGAGAAGAGCAAGCTCGACAAGCCGCTCACCGTGCACGGAAAGCAGATCAACGAGGCCGTCACCAAGGTGACCTGGTCCGGCGGCAAGATCGAACCCGGCAAGTTCCAGCAGTTCCCGCTCTCCGTGGGCAAACTGCCCGAGGCCGTCGACCAGATGGTCTTCAAGTCCATCCAGACGTACGACAACGGCGAAGTCGTCCGCTGGATCGAGGAGGCCAAGGAAGGCGCCGCGGAGCCGCAGAGCCCCGCGCCCGTCCTGAAGCTGACCGCCCCCAAGGGCGACGACCACCACGGCAGTGGTGCCAAGGCCGACGAGCCGAAGAACGCCGGCAAGGACGGCCAGCACGGCCACGACGAGGCCGCCGCCGAACACGGCTCCGACACCACCGCTCGCGTCCTCGGCATCGCCGGCATCGTCGTCGGGCTCGGCGGTGCCGCCTTCGGCATCGCCTCGCGCCGCCGCTCCGCCTGACCCGCCGCGCCCATCGGCGCTGCCGTTCCGAAACGTCCGTAGCATCCCCGATCCCAGGGACATTTCCTCATGCGCACCACACGTGTGACGGTTGCCGCGCTGCTCGCGGCGGCCGTACTCACCCTCACCGCCTGCGACGGTGAGTCCGCCAAGGCCGGCGGGGTCACCCAGATCTCCGGCGGTCAGAGCAACACCAAGGCCGCGACCCTCCTGGACCGCCCCTTCACCAAGCCGGAGCTCGTCCTCACGGACACCACCGGCAACCCGTGGAACCTGCGTGAGCAGACCAAGGGCCAGCCGACTCTCATCTACTTCGGCTACACCAACTGCCCCGACGTGTGCCCGCTGACGATGAGCAACATCGCCGTCGCCAAGAAGGCACTCCCCAAGGCCGACCAGGACAACCTCCGGGTCGTCTTCGTCACCACCGACCCCGAAAGGGACACTCCCGAGTCCCTCGCCGCGTGGCTCAAGTCGCAGGACCCGTCCTTCGTCGGACTCACCGGGGACTTCGCGACCATCCAGGCCGCCGCACGCACGCTCGGCATCGGTATCGAGGCCGCCACGAAGGGGGCCGACGGCAACGTCGTCTCCATGCACGGCGCCCAGGTCATCGCGTTCTCGCCCAAGACCGACGAGGGCTACGTCCTCTACGGCGAGAGCACCACCGTCGACGACTACACCAGGGACCTGCCGAAGCTCATCAAGGGGGAGAACCCGTGAACGCCCGCACCAGGCGCACCCTCACCGCCGCTCTCTCCTTGACGGCAATGCTCGCCATATCCGGCTGCTCCGGCGAGGCCGAGCCGAAGATGACCGTCAGCGGCGCCTTCATGCCCGAGCCCGTGAACGACAAGATGGCGGGCGGGTTCATGGTCATCTCCAACCCGACCGAGAGCCCCGACAAGCTCACCGGCGCCACCTCCTCACTCTCCGACGATCTCCAGATCCACGAGACCAAGGACCAGAAGATGCAGCAGGTCCGGTCGATGGATGTGCCGGCGGACGGTCAGCTCCGGCTGGAGCGCGGTGGCAACCACATCATGTTCATGGGGCTCAAGAGCACTCCCAAGGTCGGCGACAAGATCACCGTCGAGCTCCACTTCGAGAACTCCCGCCCGGTCAAGGTCGAGCTGGACGTGAAGGACCGGACCTACAGCGCCCAGGCTCCGACAGCTACGTCCGGCAACCACCACTGACGGACCGAGGAGCTCACACGCCATGACGGCCACCGCCCCCTCCACGGCCCGCGCCCGTGCCACGGCATTCCCGCCGCGGCTGGCGCTGGTCCTCGCAGCCCTGCTGGCAAGCCTGTTCACCGCGGCCTCACCGGCCACGGCGCACGCCGCACTCACCGCGAGCGACCCCACGGACGGGGCGGTGGTCGCCACGGCCCCCGCCCAGGTCACTCTCTCTTTCTCGGAGAAGGTCTCCATGGGCGACGACTCGATCCGCGTCCTGGACCCCCAGGGCACACGCGTGGACACCGGCGAGCTGCGCGACATGTGCAGCGGGAACACCGTCCGCTACGGCACCGCCCTGCACACCGGACTGCCGAACGGCACGTACACCGTCGCCTGGCAGGCCGTCTCGGCCGACAGCCATCCGATCTCCGGCGCCTTCACCTTCTCCATCGGCGCGCCCTCGGCCACCGACGTCTCCCTGCCCACCGCGCGGGCGGGCGGCGGACCTGTCGGTATCGCCTACGGGATCGCCCGCTACGCCGCCTACGGCGGGTTCACCGTCCTCGTGGGCGGCGCCGCCTTCATCCTGTTGTGCTGGCGCCGGGGTGCCGCCGAACGGCCGCTCCAGAAGCTCGTCGTGCGCGCCTGGGTCATCCTGACCGCGGCCACCCTCGCCATGCTGGTGCTGCGGACTCCGTACACCGGGTCCGGGAACTTCTCCGACATGTTCGACCTCGACGGGCTCCGTGCCGTCCTGGCGACCAAGACCGGGGCCTCGCTCGTCTCCAGGCTCCTTCTGCTCGGCGCTGCCGCCCTGTTCGTAGCGGTCCTCTTCGGCGTCTACGCACGCCGCGTGGCGGGCGTCGGGCCCCATGGGACCGACCGGGCCGAGGGGGAGACCGACGGGTCCCACCAAGCCGACGGGTCCCACCAAGCCGACGGGTCCTATGCCGACAGGTCCGATGAGGCCGAGAGGCCGGACGACACCAGCGATCTCACTTTCGGTCTGGCCATCGGCGGAGCCGTCGTCTCCGGCGGTATCGCCGCCACCTGGGCTCTCTCCGAGCACGCCTCCACCGGTATCCAGCCCGCTGTGGCCATGCCCGCCGACATCCTGCACCTGCTGGCCGTCGCCACGTGGCTCGGCGGTCTCGCCGCGCTGCTCGTCGCCCTCCACAAGGTCCCCGGGATCGAGCGGGCGGCCGTCCGGCGCTTCTCCCAGGTCGCCTTCGTCAGCGTCCTGATGCTCGCCGGCACCGGCGTCTACCAGTCCTGGCGCCAGCTCGGCAGTTGGTCCGCCCTCACCGGCACCGACTACGGGCAGCTGCTTCTTCTGAAGGTCGGCCTGGTCGCCGTCCTCCTCGGCATCGCCTACGTGTCCCGCACGTGGACCGCGCGGCTCGCCGAGGCCCCCGCGGACGGAGAGGCCGCCGTCGCGGCCGTTGCGGGCGTCGGACAGACCGCCGACCCTGTTTCACGTGAAACAGCCCTGGGTGCCGTCTCCGAAGGCCCCGGTGTTTCACGTGAAACAGAGCCCGCGGCCGTCCCCGCGGACCCGGAGCGGGCCGCCCAGCTCGCCCGGCAGCGGGCCGCTCGCGAGAGCGCGCTGGAGAAGCGGGCGCGGGACGCCGACCCGGACCGCGCCGGCCTGCGCCGTTCCGTCCTCGCCGAGGCGGCCATCGCCGTGATCCTGCTCGCCGTCACCACCGTGCTCACCAGCACCGAGCCGGGGCGCACCGTGGAGCGGGAGGCGGGCCGCGGTTCCGCCACCACCGCCGTCCCCGACCGGGCAGTCAAGATCACTCTGCCTTTCGACACCGGCGGCCCGAACGGCAAGGGCTCCGTCCGGCTCGAACTCGACCCGGGACGGGTCGGCGCGAACACCCTGCACCTCTGGTCCGAATCCGCCGAGGGCACCCCCTTCGACCTCCCCGAGGTCAAGGTCGCCTTCACCCTCCCCGCCAGGGACATCGGCCCCCTGCCGCTCGTTCCCGAGGAGGCGGCCCCCGGACACTGGACCGCCTCCGGCGTCCAGCTGCCGCTCGCCGGTGAATGGCGCATCGACGTGACCGTCCGTACCTCCGACATTGACCAGACCACCGTCCAGAAGACCGTGAAGATCGGCTGACCAGCGTGACCGAGACCAACCCCGACATCGAGATCTCCCGGCGCAGGCTGCTGGGTACCGTCGGCGCCGCGGGCGCCGTCGGGTTGGCCCTCGGCGCCGCAAGCGGCGCCCTGGCGCACTCCGTGCTGGACGACTCCGGGAACGGCTCCGCCCCTGGAGCTGCCGGCAGCCTGGCCTCCCTCGGCGCCACCCGGGTGGCCTTCGAGGGAGAACACCAGGCCGGCATCATCACTCCGCTGCAGGCCAAGGGTCACCTCGTCGCCTTCGACCTCAGCGCCGGGGCGGGCCGTAGGGAGGCCGCCGCGCTGCTGCGCCGCTGGTCCGACACCGCCCGGCGGCTGATGGCGGGCGAGCCGGCCTCGACCTCCGACAGCGGGATCGCGCTGGACGCCGGCCCGTCCTCCCTCACCGTCACCTTCGGCTTCGGCCACTCCTTCTTCGACCGCACCGGCCTGACCGAACGCCGTCCCGCGGCCCTCGACCCGCTGCCGGACTTCTCCTCGGACCGGCTGGACGCCCAGCGCAGCAACGGCGACCTGTGGGTCCAGATCGGCGCCGACGACGGCCTCGTCGCCTTCCATGCGCTGCGCGCCCTGCAGAAGGATGCCGGGGAAGCCGCCCGCGTCCGCTGGCAGATGAACGGTTTCAACCGGTCTCCCGGCGCCACCGGCACCCCGATGACCGCCCGCAACCTGATGGGCCAGATCGACGGCACCGGCAACCCGAAGCGTTCGGAGCCCGACTTCGACAAGCGGATCTTCGTACCCGGCGCGGGCCCCGGGCCCGCCGGGCACGCCTGGATGGCCGGGGGCTCGTACGCCGTCGTCCGGCGCATTCGCATGCTCCTCGACGACTGGGACAAGCAGTCCCTCGCCCAGCAGGAGCAGGTCATCGGGCGCACGAAGGCCACGGGCGCGCCGCTGACCGGCGGCGGTGAGACCACCGAAATGGCGCTCGACAAGCTCGGCGCCGACGGGAAGCCCGTCATCCCGTCCAACGCGCACGCCCGGATCTCCGCCCCCGAGCAGAACGGCGGGGCCGCCATGCTGCGGCGGCCTTTCTCCTTCCACGACGGCATCGGCCCCGACGGCGCTCCCGACGCCGGGCTCCTCTTCGTCTGCTGGCAGGCCGATCCGCTGCGCGGATTCGTACCCGTACAGCGCAAGCTCGACCGCGGCGACGCGCTGTCGGAGTTCATCCGGCACGAGTCCAGCGGCCTGTACGCGGTTCCGCCCGGCCCCCGCAGCGGCGAGTACGTGGGGCAGCGACTGCTCGAAGGATGAACAGCAACCCGGCGGGCGGCACCCCGGCATTAGGCTGATCGCATGTCAGCCACCCGCTTCACGTATCTCGGTCCCGAGGGCACCTTCACCGAGGCCGCCCTGCGCACCCTGCCGGAAGCCGCGACCCGGGAACTCGTCCCGATGGTGTCGGTCCCGGCCGCCCTGGACGCCGTGCGCAACGGCGAAGCGGCCGCTGCCCTCGTTCCGATCGAGAACTCGGTGGAAGGCGGGGTCACCGCCACGCTGGACGAGCTGGCCTCGGGCGAACCGCTGATGATCTACCGCGAGGTGCTGCTGCCCATCACCTTCGCGCTGCTCGTGCGGCCCGGGACCGCCCTGTCGGATGTCAAGACCGTCACCGGGCATCCGGTCGCCCAGCCGCAGGTGCGGAACTGGCTGCGGGCGAACCTGCCCGACGCGGTGTGGGAGTCGGCCGCCTCGAACGCCGACGGCGCCCGGCTGGTCCAGGAGGGCCGCTTCGACGCCGCGTTCGCGGGCGAATTCGCCGCGGCCACCTACGGGCTCGTTCCGCTGGTGACCGAGATCCACGACGCGGAGAACGCCGAGACCCGGTTCGTGCTGGTTGGGCGCCCCGCCCGGCCGGCCGCCCCGACCGGCGCGGACAAGACCTCCGTCGTGCTGTGGCTCGGCGACGACCACCCCGGTGCGCTGCTGGAGCTCCTTCAGGAGTTCGCGGTCCGTGGGGTGAACCTGATGCTCATCCAGTCCCGACCGACCGGACAGGGCATCGGCAACTACTGCTTTGCCGTCGACGCCGAGGGCCACATCTCCGACCGGCGCGTCAGCGAGGCGCTCATGGGCCTGAAGCGGACCTGCCCCCAGGTCCGCTTCCTCGGTTCCTACCCCCGTGCCGGTGTCGCTCAGAGTGATGTCCGGGCTCCTCGGCCCGGGACCTCCGACGGTGACTTCACGGACGCCTCCGACTGGCTGGGGCGCTGTCTCGACGGACGGGCCTGAGCCGTCGTCCACTGTCCACAGAGTTATCCACAGGCGGAGACGGGGGCTGGGGACAAGTCGACAGAACGGCACGGCAAGGTCGACAAATCGCCCAGGTGGCTCAGGTTTCGCTCTGGGGAGCGGAAGGTGAACGGTGTCACCTCCGCATCGCCGATCAACTCTTTGGGGCGAGTCATTCCCACCCGAATGAGTGTGTGAGGGTGGTTTGAACCCCGATTCGCCCCGGCCGTTCAGCGATCAGGAATGATCTATTCCTGTGTCCACAGAGACAGCACACAGCCTGTGGATAAGATGCCGGTCGGGGCAATTCCTGTGGACAAGAAGGCTCTCCGGTCCTGCTCAGGGCCTGCCCCGCCGTCGGCGGCCTGTCCCCCTTTTCGGAGAATGGGCCGCTTAATCGATACCCGGAGAAGAACCACTTCCGGTCAGTCGGCAAGACTTATCCATTCGCGGCAATGCGGACATAATGCCACGCAGCGTGATATCGGTGTGATGCCAGGAAGCCCAGCCCGGTAGCCTTGAGGGGTGATTGACCTCCGGCTGCTCCGTGAAGACCCTGACCGTGTCCGCGCCTCGCAGCGCGCCCGTGGAGAGGACGTCGAACTCGTCGACGCGCTGCTCTCCGCCGACGAGCGCCGCAGGTCCTCAGGCATGCGCTTCGACGAACTGCGCAATGAGCAGAGGTCTCTCGGCAAGCTCATCCCCAAGGCCTCCCCCGAGGAGCGGGCCGAGCTGCTGAAGAAGGCCGAGAAGCTCAAGCAGGACGTCAAGGCCGCCGAGGCCGAGCAGAACGAGGCCGACGAAGCCGCCAAGCAGCTTCTGCTCCAGCTCGGCAACATCGTCCACGAGGACGTCCCGGTCGGCGGCGAAGAAGACTTCACCGTCCTGGAGACGCACGGCACCATCCGCGACTTCGCCACCGAGGGCTTCGAGCCCAAGGACCACCTGGAGCTCGGCGAACTGCTGGGCGCCATCGACGTCGAGCGCGGCGCCAAGGTCTCCGGCTCGCGCTTCTACTACCTGACCGGTGTCGGCGCCCTGCTGGAGCTGGCGCTGGTCAACGCGGCCATCGCCCAGGCCACCGAGGCCGGCTTCATCCCGATGCTGACCCCGGCGCTGGTCCGCCCCCGCGCCATGGAGGGCACCGGCTTCCTCGGCCAGGCCGCCGAGAACGTGTACCACCTGGAGAAGGACGACTTCTATCTGGTCGGCACCTCCGAGGTCCCCCTCGCGGCGTACCACATGGACGAAATCATCGACGCCGAGAAGCTGCCGCTGCGGTACGCCGGCTTCTCCCCGTGCTTCCGCCGCGAGGCCGGCACGTACGGCAAGGACACCCGCGGCATCTTCCGCGTCCACCAGTTCGACAAGGTCGAGATGTTCTCGTACGTCGCGCCGGAGGAGGCCGAGGCCGAGCACCAGCGACTCCTGGAATGGGAGAAGCAGTGGCTGACCAGCCTTGAGCTGCCGTTCCAGGTGATCGACGTCGCCACCGGTGACCTGGGCTCCTCCGCCTCGCGCAAGTTCGACTGCGAGGCGTGGATCCCCACCCAGGGCAAGTACCGCGAGCTGACCTCGGCCTCGAACTGCAACAGCTTCCAGGCCCGCCGTCTGTCGATCCGCTACCGAGACGGCAAGAAGACGCAGCCGCTGTCCACGCTGAACGGCACGCTGTGCGCCGTACCACGCACGATCGTCGCGATCCTGGAGAACCACCAGCAGGCCGACGGTTCGGTACGGGTGCCGCAGGTGCTCCGCCCCTACCTCGGTGGCCGCGAGGTCCTGGAGCCGATCACCAAGTGAGCCCGGCCCCGTTCCCGTACAAGCTCGTCGCGACCGATCTCGACGGCACGCTGCTGCGTGGCGACGACACCGTCTCGGAACGCACCCGTGAAGCGCTCGTCGCGGCCACCGCGGCGGGCGCGGCACACATCATCGTCACCGGTCGTGCCGTGCCCTGGACCCGGCACATACTGGACGATCTCGGCTACACAGGGATCGCGGTCTGCGGGCAGGGCGCGCAGGTCTACGACGCGGGTGCGCACCGGCTGCTGACCTCGGTGACGCTGGACCGGCAGCTGGCCGGCCTGGCGCTGGCGAAGCTGGAGGCCGAGATCGGCCCGCTGGCCGTGGCGGCCAGCCGGGACGGGGTGGACGGCGAAGTCCTGTTCGGGCCCGGGTACCAGATGCAGGAAGGCCTCCCGGCCCTCTACCTGGAGGATGCCGAGGCGCTCTGGACGGCTCCGCTGAACAAGCTGTACATCCAGCACCCGGAGCTGGACGACGACGCGCTCGTCAAGGTGGCCCGGCAGACGGTGGGCAGCCTGGTCGACATCGTCATGGCAGGTCCCGGCATCGTCGAGATCCTGCCACTGGGTCTGACCAAGGCCACGGGCCTGTCGCTGGCCGCGCGCCGGCTGAAGGTCAAGGCGGCGGAGACGATCGCCTTTGGTGACATGCCCAACGACATCCCGATGTTCGGCTGGGCCGCACACGGGGTGGCGATGGCCCATGCCCATGCCGAGCTCAAGGCCGTGGCCGACGAGGTGACGACCTCCAACGAGGAGGACGGCATCGCGGTGGTGCTGGAGCGTCTGCTGAGCGCCGCGTAGCGCGCATGACGTAGGAGAGAGGTCCGGGACAGCCCGCGCCGCACGGCGCGCTCGAAGTGGCTGCCCCGGACCTTCTTTTGCTCCCCGCACCATTCACTCTGCACCGGGCGCAGGTCCCTTACCAGCGAATTTCCATGCATCAGGCGTGGTTCCGGCGGCGGCGCCAGTAGGCGACGGTGAGGATGCCCAGCAATGGACCCCCGAGCAACAAGGGGCCGTGCCTGGTTCCTGCTCATGTTTCACGTGAAACGCCGTTGCGGGTGAGGGGCCAGGAGAGCAGGCCGACGGAGAGTGCGATGGCGTGGCCGAGGTCCGTGAAGGTGCCGCCGGTGAGCAGGGGCACCCCGAAGAAGGCGACCGCTCCGGCCAGGTAGAGCCATTTCCACGGTCCGGGGAGCCGGTAGGTGAGGACGCCGATGGAGGCCGCGAGCCCGTAGCTGACGCCGATGTCGACGACGTGGGTCATGCTGTGCGGGGCCCGGTGGTCCTGGATGGCCGCCAAGAGGATCTTCTGGCTGACCAGGGTGGCGACGACGTGCGCCGTCGCGACGATGAGGAACCAGCGCAGGGTGCCGAGCCAGCGTTCGACAGGGGCGTGGAACACCTCGAAGAGCGCTGCGTAGAGGGCGAGCGAGGCCGGGTTCGCGATCCAGAAGGCACTGCTGACGAGGGCCCGGACGGGATATTGGACGAGCTGGTGGATGTTGCTGCTGTTGCGGTGGAGCAGGACGCTGTCGACCTGGTCGGGTGCGATCGCGACGATGATGCTGGTGACGGCGATGATCAGAAGCCAGATATGCGTTCCGGGCGAGGAGCGTATCCAGGACCGCAACGGCCTGGACGGCTCCGGCTCGGTGTGCGCGACCATGCACCGATGATGCCGCGCGAACCTGTGCCC
>NZ_JBSGZP010000182.1:0-11520 GCF_053611065.1 Streptomyces sp. NPDC054840 | reverse complement strand
GCCGGCTGGGGTTCCTCGAGGCGGTGAGTATCGGTCAGCAGGTGGAGTTGCCCGTGCCGTAAACCGCTCGCCTCCGCGCTGGCAGGCCGCCCCGAATCGCGATCACCGTGGATCGGGCAGGTTAGCGCTGCAGGGTGAGGACACCCGGCCGGTACGGCAGTTGGTCGTAGGGGCCGCCCGCGGTGGGGGACTTGCCCTGGTAGAGGAACTGCAGGTTGCAGGGGTCGATGGTCATGGTCTGGTCGGGGTTGTTGCGGACCAGGTCACCGTGGCTGATGTCGTTGGTCCAGGTGGCACCGCTGTTGGCCTTGCCCGCGAAGGGGTTGCTTTCGCCGGCGGCCTGCGGGGTCCACGAACCGCTCAGGCTGGAGGCCGTGAACGAGCGGAAGTAGCGCCCGTTCGCACCCTTCGCCTCGACGATCATGAGGTACTGGTTCTGGCCGTGAACCTTGTAGACCTGCGGCGCCTCGAACAGGTTGCTCTCCGAGTCGCTCATGATCGTCGTGTAGGACGAGCCGAAGTTGCCCGGGAAGTTCCCGATCGGCATGCTCGCCCGGTAGATCTTGCCGTTGTCACCGGCGAAGAACAGGTACATGTTCTGGCCGTCGGCGATCAGGGTCTGGTCGATCGGGCCGGTGGGGGAGTCGGTGCGGGGGATGTTGCCGGTGAACAGCGGCTGCGGCGCGGACCAGCCGTTGGGGTCGGTGGGGTCGCTCGACGTGCGGTAGATGAAGGGCCACGAACCCCACTGGTACGCCATCACCCAGATGTTCTTGGGCGCGAAGTAGAACAGCGTGGGCGCCACCGCGGGCTGGCTCATCCCGGTCTGGCCGGCCGACGCCATGTCCGACCAGTTCGTGAAGGGGCTGAACATCATCGAGCCGTACGACGATCCCGACGCGTTCGACCCGTAGACCAGGTGCTTGCCGTTGTACACCACGTTGGTGAAGTCCTTCAGCGAGCCCCACCCGTTCGCCGGCTGCGCCAACGCACCCGTCGACGTCCATCGGTACGTCGACGGAAGAGCACACGTGCCGCCCGTCGGCGCGGGCGTTGTCGGGGTCGACGTCCCGGACAGGCCGGTCCACTTCTGGTTGCTGCCGGACCAGCAGGAGTGCAGCTGGATCTTGGTGCGGTTGGCGGTGGCCGCGCCGACGGCGTCGAGGCACAGCCCGGACTGGACGCCGGCGATCGTGCCGTTGGTGTTGATGTTCCACTGCTGGCCGGCGCCGCCGTTGCAGTCCCCGATGACCACCGCGGTGCCGTTGCTGGTGCCGTTGGCCATGGCCTCCAGGCACTTGTTGCCGTAGATCATCAGCTGCTTGCCGGAGGTGTGGGTCCAGCGCTGGTTGGTCTGTCCGTTGCAGTCCCACAGCTGCGCCTGGGTGCCGTTGGCGGTGGTGAAGCCGTTGATGTCGATACAACGACCGGAGGCGACGCCCTTGACCGCCCCGGTACTGGTCCCGCCGGTGGTGCCGGTGGCGGCCTTGAGGGCGTTCACGACGGCGGTGTAGGCGGCCTTGGGGTTGCCGTTGTTGTCGAACAGCAGGGGGCTTTCGCCACTGCGCCAGGAGTCCCTGTCACGGATGCCCCATACGGTGATGCCGGTGCACCGGGACACGGACAGGCAGGCCTTGACCGTGTTGGCGTAGTGGGTGGCCGACGCCCGGGCGATGTCCAGCTCGGTGATCTGGACGTCAACGCCCAGGGCGGCGAAGTTGGACAAGGTGGTCTGGAAGCTGGACGGCGGGCCGTCGGTGCCGAAGTGGCTCTGGAACCCGACGCAGTCGATCGGCACACCGCGGGACTTGAAGTCCTTGACCATGCTGTAGACGCCCTGGGTCTTGGCGTCCGACCAGTTCTCGATGTTGTAGTCGTTGTAGCAGAGCTTGGCCGAGGAGTCGGCCGCCCGGGCGGTGCGGAACGCTTCCTCGATGAAGCCGTTGCCCAGCACGTTCTGGAACACGGAGCTGCGGTGCTGGGTGGAGCCGTCGGCGAACGCCTCGTTGACCACGTCCCAGGCGTAGATCTTGCCCTTGTAGTGGCTCATCAAGGTGGTGATGTGGTGGTTCATCACGCTGCGCAGCGTGTTCGCGTCGCCGATGGAGCTGACCCAGGACGGGAGCTGCGAGTGCCAGACCGGGGTGTGGCCGCGCAGGCGCTGGCCGTGTGCCATGGCATGGTTGACGATCCGGTCGGCGGGGCCGAAGTTGAAATTGCCGCGGGACGGCTCGACGGCGTCCCACTTCATCTCGTTCTCCGGGGTGATCATGTTGAACTCCCGGTCCGAGATCGCGGCGTACGTCGAGTCGCCGAGCCTGCCGGCGGCCACAGCCGTGCCGAAGTACCTGCCCGATGGGGCCGCCTGCGTACCCAGGTTCGCAGCTCCGGCGGAGCTGGGGAGGAGCGTCACGACACCGGCCACCAGCGCCGCGGCCGACAGTCCTATCGTCAACGTCCGGCGACGCCGGCCGAGCCGGTGCAGGCCCTTCATGATTCTCCTCGGGGGTCGCGGGTCACCCTGGGTGCCGTGATCGTGCGCGCATCGGCCGGTACGGCCTGATCCGCCGCGGGTTGGGTGCGGTGCAGGACGTGGCGCCGTTCCTGCGTACCGGTCGCCCGGGGTTCGTGGGTATGTCGCGTCATGGGAGGGGCCTTCTTCAGGAGATACGTCAACGGGAGAGTCGGGGAACCGCCACGCCGGCACGCATGGTGAGCGGCGGGAAAGCGCCCCACGATATGGAGGCCTCCGAACTCGCGGTCTCGTAACAAAAAAGTCGCGTCGTCCGGACGATTGCTCGGTGATGCATCTCGCAGGCAAAAAGCGTTATGCCCAGCCCCGCGGTCTGGTCGTCCCTGTGGAAAGGGCGCGCTGCCCTGATCACCGGCTCACTGCCGGGTTGAGAACGGCGTGGTGCAGGATCGTGGTGCAGGATCATCAGCTGTCACTGCGCGACTCGGTCCCACATGCTCAAAGAGCGGTGGCCCAGGCCCTGCGCACGATGAAGGAAGCCTGGCCGGCGAAGGCCCGAGTGCCGTCGGAGCCATCGAGCCAGATGCCACCGTCGCGGTGGCGGAGGACCGATCCGGGATAGTTGTGCGCATGCAGGGTTACCGACCCGGCGACCGCTCCGGGGTGCGTACAGAAGGTGGCGTCTTCACGGAACAGTTCGCTGCCGTCGTTGGTGCTCAGCCGTAGCCGCAGGTCTCGATGGCGCAGATAGCGGCCGTCGGCGGCGCGGAAGGTGACGCACCGTGTGTCGGCCAGCCCCTGGATGACCACGAAGGTGACCCGCTGCCGCGTCTGCGCGCTGCTGGACGCGGAGACTCGGCCGAGCGTCGCGAAGTCGTCGGCATACGTGAGGTACAGGGCGGGGTCGTCCACGGACTCCAGCGACTGTGCGCCCAGCGGAACAGTGCCTGGGACGGCGGACGGACTCACCGGGGACGGTCCGACCGACGTGGTGGTGCGCGACGGGACCGGCGTGGGATTGCCGACGGTGGGAGCGGCGATGACGCCGGGCTCCCGATGCGCCGGTTCGGGCCAGGTCGCGTAGGTGGCGGTCCCGGCGATGAGCACCGCGCCGGTGGCGAGGCTCACCAGCGGTTGAGCGGTCACCGCGTGGAGTTTGCCGATCAGCACGCTGTGCAGACTGCCTCCCGCCGTAGCCGTAGCCGTAGCCGTAGCCGAGCCGACGGCGACGTGTGCCGTGGCCAGCCCGGCGGCGCTCGCGGCCGTACCCGACAGCAGGCCCTTGGCGGCCAGCGCCGCGAGGAGTCCGGCCGGGACGGCCAGCGGCGCGAGGCTGAGGAGCAGTCGTTCGGCCGGAACCCGTTCTGTCGTCGTCGCCGTGCAGACCGGGCAGTCGCGGGTGTGCCGCGCGATCCGCTTGCGCCACACCGGTGCACGGAGACCGTCCCAGCCGACGACGGTCTCGTCCAATTGCGGACAGCGCGGGTCGGCCTCCAGCGCGGCGACGATCGTCCGGCTCAGTTCCAGCTGCTCGCGCATGCGTTGCAGGCGCACTCCGACATGGGGAACAGTGAGCCCTGTCGCGGCGGCGATGTCGTCACGACTCAGCGAGCCGGCGCGTTCCTGCCACCACAGCGACAGCAGCACCCGATGGTCCGGGTCGAGCCACCGGCCGGCTTCGGCAACCTGACGGCGCTCGTCCGACACATGCAGACGCAGGATCGTCACGTCCTCGGGTTCGGCGCCGGCGTCCGGTATCTGGAGTGCCTCGTCGATGACCGTGGTCCGGCCGGCGAAGGTGCGTTGCCGGTGCCAGTGGGTGTTGATCTGGCGGAGCGTGATCGACACCAGCCAGGACCGGAAGCTCTCCGGGGCACGCAGGGCAGGCAGGTCGCGCACCACGCGCAGCAGGGTTTCCTGGACGACGTCGTCGACGTCGGCATGTCCGCTCAGCGCTCGCCCGACGACGTTGTAGAGCAACGGCAGGTACGCGGCGATCAGCTCCTCGCGCGCCCGATCGTCACCAGCCTGCGCCGCGACGACCAGCACCGTGTGGTCCGCATCCATGAGCCCCATTCCCACCTCCCTCAGGGGAGCGATCCGCCGAGCACGGCGCCACACCCTAGTGTCGGCAAGGGTATGCGGCCAAAGCCTGTGCCTTGGGTCACTGGAACGGCCCGCGCCGAATTGGACGGCCCGGTAACGCGCGTTGATCAACGCCTATCGCACCACGAGGTGACCTGATAAAAGTTCCCGGCTCAAGGCAACCCTTTGCGGGGCCTGTGACCACAAGGAGTCGGACCCGGCCGTTGCGGTCGCTGGATCCACCATTCCCTCTGGTGGCATGCAAGGAGAACACCCCCCATGGAGAACCCCACGAACGGCGGGCGCCGCGGGCGTCACCGCCGGCGCTGGACCGCGACCGGTCTGCTGCTCGGCGTGCCCGCCGTCCTCGTGCCGTACCTCCTGTTCGTGCAGGAGGACTCGCAGGCCGCGACGGTCGACGGCAATGCCTACTACAGGCTGATTTCCGTACGTAGCGGGAAGGTGATTGACGTCAACGCCTTCTCGACCGCCGATGGCACCCGCATCCAGCAGTGGACCGATCAGAACACCGCCAACCAGCAGTGGAGGCTGAGACCCACCGGGGACGGCTACTACGAGCTGGTGAACCGCAACAGCGGCAAAGTGCTGGGCATAGCGGGCAATTCGACTGCCCAGACGGCCGCCGCCGAGCAGCAGACCGACAGCTCCTCCACCTCCCAGGAGTGGCGGATCGACGATGTGAGTGGTTCCGACGCCGTCACCTTCACCTCCCGCGGGAGCGGCCAGGTCCTGGACGTCTCCGGAGGCTCCACGGCCGACGGCGCGGGAGTCATCCAGTATCCCGGCAAGGGCAGCACCAACCAGCAGTGGAAGCTGGTGAGAACAGCCGGGACCCAGGTGGTCGGGGCCGGACCGTACACGTGGAACAACGCGCAGGTCGTGGGCGGCGGTTACGTCACCGGGCTGGTGTTCAACCCGCGGGAGAAGGGTCTGCTGTACGCGCGCACCGACATGGGCGGCGCCTATCGCTGGGACGTCGCGGCCGAGCAGTGGATCCCGCTGACCGACTGGCTCGGCGAGAAGGACTGGAACCTTCTCGGCATCGATTCGCTGGCCACCGACCCCGTCGACCCCGCGCGGCTCTACCTCGCGACGGGCACCTACACCAACAACTGGGCTGGCAACGGCGCGATCCTGCGCTCCACGGACCGGGGCCGCACCTTCCAGCGCACCGACCTGCCCTTCAAGCTGGGCGCCAACGAGGACGGCCGCGGGGCGGGCGAACGACTGGCGATCAACCCCGCAGAGAACGGCACCCTGCTGCTGGGCACCCGCAAGAACGGTCTGTGGCGCAGCAGCGACCACGGCGTGACATGGATCCAGGTCTCATCGTTCCCCGTCAAGGACGGGGCGAGCAGCGGCGCGGGCATTTCCTTCGTGACGTACGGCCCGGCCGGAAGCAAGACGATCTATGTCGGCGTCGCCGACAAGTCCACCTCCCTGTACCGCTCCACCGACGGCGGCAGCACCTGGCAGGCCGTCTCCGGTCAGCCCACCAGCCAGATGCCGCAGCACGGCGTGCTCTCCGGTGACGGCTCGCTGTACCTGACGTACGCCAACACCGTCGGACCCAACGGCGCGACGGCGGGTTCAGTGTGGAAGTACACGCCGGCGGGCGGGGCGTGGAAGAACGTCTCCCCGTCCAGCGGCAGCTACGGCTTCTCCGGTCTGGCCGTCGACCCGCAGAAGCCTTCCACGGTGATGGTCACCACCCTCGACCGCTGGTGGCCCGAGGACGAGCTCTACCGGAGCACCGACGGCGGCACGACCTGGAAGGCGCAGGCCGCGAAGTCGGCGCGGAGCGCCTCCGCCGCTCCTTATGTCGGTACCGGCATCGGGCACTGGATGACTGCCTTGGCCATCGATCCCTTCGACTCCGGGCACGTGCTGTACGGCACCGGCAGCGGCATCTGGCGCAGCAAGGACGCCATCGCCACCGACAGCGGCGGCACCAGCCACTGGACCGCGGGGGCCCGCGGGCTGGAGGAGACCGCGCTGATGGACGTGATCGCCCCGCCCGGCGGCGCCACCGTCATCAGCGCCATGGGCGACCTGGGCGGTTTCCGCCACGACTCCCCTACCAGGGTGCCCGCAGGGCGGCTGGACAATCCGATGATGATCACCAGCACCGACATCGACTTCGCCCAGTCCAACCCCTCGGTGATGGTCCGCGTCGGCCGTGGCGGCGCGCAGGACGGCGCCTACTCCACCGACGGTGGCAGCAGCTGGAACGGCTTCAAGGCAGAGCCGGTGGGCAGCGCCGACAGCGGCCATGTCGCGCTCGCGGCGGACGGCTCCGCCATCGTCTGGACCCAGGCCGGCCAGGCCCCGTATCGCTCGACCGACAAGGGGGCGAGCTGGTCGAAGGTCAGCGGCCTGGGCACCGGCGCCGTGGTCGTCGCCGACCGCTCCTCGGCCAAGACCTTCTACTCACTGGCCGGCGGCACGCTCTACGCCAGCACCGACGGCGGCGCGACCTTCACCGCCCGCGCCGCCAACCTGCCCGCCGGCCGGCTCACGGCCGTCCCCGGCATCGCCGGGGACCTGTGGATCGCCGACGGTGCCAGGGGGCTGCTGCACTCCACCGACGGCGGCCGCAGCTTCACCACGCTCCAAACGGTGCAGTCCGCCTCCGCCCTCGGCTTGGGTAAGGCCGCGCCGGGAGGCGCCTACCAGGCTTTGTACCTGATCGGTACCGTCAAGGACGTCACCGGAGTCTTCCGCTCCACCGACAAGGGCGCCACCTGGCTCCGCGTCAACGACGACGCCCACCAGTGGGGCAGCATCGGCGGCGTCGGCGTCATCGCCGGCGACCCCGACACCTACGGCCGCGTCTATGTCGGCACCAACGGACGCGGCCTCCAGTACGGCGACCCGTCCTGACCCCACCGCCCGAGCGGTGCCGCAGGCACACAACGGCCTGCGGCACCGCCATGGCTCAGGGGCCTCGCCTCGTCCTGCATCTCGAACCGGACCAGGGCTGCGGACACGTCCTCGGCCTGGACTTCGCGTTCGAGGCGGCCGGCCATCGCGCGTACCTCGGCCCATTCGCCGAGCACCGCGAGCATCAGGTCCATCTGGTGGATGCCGTGGCCCAGCGTCGGACCACCGCCCTCGCTCTCCCAGGTGCCGCGCCAGGGCACGTCGTAGTAGGCGTCGTCGCGGTACCACGCCGTGACGCACTGCGCGACGAGCGGACGGCCCAGGGTCCCGGCCGCGATCCGGTCGCGCAGGTACCTGGCCCCCGAGCCGTACCTGTGCTGGAACACCGCGCCCGCGACGGCGGGGCCCCTCGGCGCCGCGGATCCGGTCGAGCTCGGCCAGCGACAGCGCCACCGGCTTCTCGCACCACACCCACGCCTGCGACTACACAGGCTCGGCCTGCCCTCCCTCGTCGGCAACAGCGCCGCCGTGACGGACCGTTGTGCTGCTGCTGGCCGCCGTCACGTCGATCGCCTGCCTGAGCCCGCACGTGGCGGCCTGCGTCCAGTCCGTGCTGCTCGGCCTTCAGCCGGCCGCCCTGGTCGGCTTCGGCGCCGCGGCTCTCGCCCGCGACGGCGAGCGCGTCGCAGGCCAGGCCGCAGCGCGAGGTCCCGCAGTCCTCCGAGCGGCGACTGTCGGACGGTCGGGCCGGATCATGCGGCGCCGAGACGGTGCCCGGCCTCAAGCGCCCGGGGAGTGCGGGGTGTTGCCGTAATAGGCGCCCGGTCCGTGCTTACGGGTGAAGTGCCGCTCCAGCAGATGCCTCGGTGGTTCGGAGGCGTCCCCGAGTCGGGACCCCAGCGCCAGCGTGTGCAGCGCCATCTCCGCCACGGCCTCGCAGACGATGGCGTTCTCCAGCGCGGCCTTCGCGGTGGATCCCCAGGTGAAGGGGCCGTGTCGTGAGACGAGCGCTCCGGGGACCTCGTCGGCCCGGCGGGGATCGCCGTCGAGCCGGGCAACGATCACCTGTCCGGTGTTGTACTCGTAGTCCTGCGCGCACTGCTCGGCGGTGAGATCCGCCGTCACGGGGACGGGCCCGTTGAAGGTGTCGGCGTGTGTCGTGCCGAGCACGGGGATCGGGCGGCGTGCCTGGGCGAAGGCGACGGCGTGCGCCGAGTGCGTGTGGGTGACGCCGCCGATGGAGGGGAAGGCCCGGTAGAGGCACCGATGCGTTTCGGTGTCGGTGGACGGCCTGAGGTGCCCGTCGACGACCCGCCCGTCCTCCAGCGCCACCGCCACCAGGTCGTCCTCGGTGAGGTCGGCGTAGGAGACTCCGGACGGCTTGATGACGAAGACGCCGGCGTCTCGATCCACTCCGCTGACGTTTCCCCAGGTGAGGGTGGCCAGACCGGCCTCCGGAATGCGTAGGTTGGCCGCGAGGACCTCGCGACGGAGGTCCTTGAGAATGGTCTCGCTCACTACGCTCTCACCGTCTCTCCGACATGCGCGGCGGCTTCTTGGGACCGGCGCCCGGCAGGCCCCGCAGCGCGCATGAGTGGGCTGGACTGATCGGGGGCCGCGCTAGGCATCGCGGCTGCGGGACCGCAGCTACCCCGATCAAATTGTGAGCGCTAACAGTCAGGAATCTCAAGAGTTGCGAGAAGTTTCCTGCCCACAACATGGGGTCACCGCTGCATAATGTGAACGCCAACATCGATACCTGTCGGCAATCTCCCGGTCGGTCCGAGACGTGTGCGGGCCGCGGCTGGTTCGGTACCGTGAGGGAAGGCCGCTCGATGAGGAAAGGAAGAGAGTTGATCCAGCTCCCAGACGTCTCGCGAGCGCCCACGATGACGGACGTCGCGCGCGTCGCCGGCGTGTCCCATCAGACCGTTTCACGGGTGCTCAGCGATCACCCGAACGTCAGCGCCAAGACCCGGGCCGCGGTGACCCAGGTCATCGAGCAGCTGGGGTACCGCCGCAACTCGGCAGCCCGGGCTCTGGCCACTCGCCGGACCCACACGCTGGGCGTCATCGCGGTGAACACCACTCTGCACGGGCCCGCCAGCACCGTGGCGGGAGTGCAAGAGGCGGCTCGGGACCGCGGCTACCTGACGTCCGCCGTCACGCTTCGGACCGCCACGCAGACAGCCCTCGCCGAAGCCATGCAGCACCTCGCCGGGTGGGGCGTGGAGGGGATCGTCGCCGTCACTCCCCAACGCGCCGCGGTGCGGGCCCTGGCGGCATTGGAAGCACCGTGCCCGGTGGTCACCGTGGAAGGCGGACACACCCTGGACCTGCCAGGGGTGTCGCTGGACCAGAACCTCGGCGCTCGCATGATCACGGAGCATCTTCTCGCGTCGGGCCACGCCACCGTGTGGCATGTCGCAGGCCCTCCCGACTGGCTCGAGAGCGAGGCCCGCACACAGGGGTGGGAGGACGCGCTACGAGATGCCGGCGCCGAGGTGCCGCCCCTGGTGCGCGGCGACTGGAGTCCGCTGTCGGGATACCAGGCCGGTCAGCAGCTCGCGGGTCGGGTCCTGGCGTCACGAGGGCGGGGAGCGGGCCTCACCGCGGTGTTCGTCGCCAACGACCAGATGGCCCTCGGTGTCCTACGGGCCTTGCGGGAAGCGGGCCTGCGCACGCCGGAGGACGTGGCGGTCGCCGGCTTCGACGACATCCCCGAGGCGGAGTTCTTCCCGCCCCCGCTGACGACGATCCGTCAGGACTTCGCCTCGATCGGCCGCGACAGCATCGGGCTGCTCCTGGACCACATCGAAGGCCGTACCGACGAGTCGACGCACCTGGTGGTGGCGCCCGAGCTCATCGTGCGCGCCAGTACGGCCCGCAGGAGCGCTCCCCCCGGCGCGTGACCCCCACCGCCCGGGGGCTTCCCCCTCCCCGTGGGAAGCCGGGCCCCGGGCACCGATGGCACGTCGTACGAGGAAGGTGCCGCGGGCGCGAAAGCCGCTGTTCGGTGCCCCTGCGGCACCGGACAGCGGATACGGCCGGCGCCGCCCCTCTCAGGCGGTGACCGTGGTGAAACTGTGGATCGTGGTGGACCGGTACAGCTCACCCGGGCGCAGGAGGACCGTCGGGTAGTCGGGGCGGTTCGGCGAGTCCGGGAAGTGCTGGGTTTCCAGCGCGACCCCCGCGTAGGCCTGGTAGGGCTTGCCGCCCTTGCCCGTGATGTCACCGGTCAGGCCTTGGGCGGTGTAGACCTGGATGCCCGGTTCCGTGGTGCGCACGTCCATGCGGCGGCCGGATGTGGGGGCGTACAACACGGCGGCCTTCCGAGGACGGGCTCGCCGTGTTCCATCGAGGACCCAGTTGTGGTCGAAGCCGCCGCCGGCGAGGGCCAGTTGCCCATCCGTATGGGTCAGGACGTCGGAGAGCCGCCGGTGCCGGCGAAGGTCGAACGGGGTGTCACTGACCGAGCGGTGAGGGCCATCAGGGATCAACTCGGCGTCGACGGGGGTGTAGAGGGGGGCCTCTACCTGGAGGTGGTGGGACAGGACGTTGCCGCACCCCTCTCCTTCGAGGTTCCAGTAGGTGTGGTTGGTGAGGTTGACGATCGTCGACGCGTCGGCGACCGCCTGGTACGACAGGGTCAGGTTGTCGTCCCGGTCCAGCGTGTAGGTGACGCGGACGTTCAGGGCACCGGGGAATTCCTGGTCGCCGTGGGGGCTGTGCAGGAACAGGCGGACACCGGTGCGGTGCGCGGAGTGGAAGGGTTCGCACCGCCACACGCGCTGGTCGAACCCGTCGGGACCGCCGTGCAGCGTGTGCCCGTTCTCCTGGGTGGCCAGCCGGTGGGTGACGCCGTCGACGACGAGCCGGCCGCGCGCGACGCGGTTGGCGTAACGGCCCACCGTCGCACCGAAGTAGCGCGCGGAGCCCTTGAAGGCGGCGGGGTCGCGGGCGGCGAGCACCACATCGGCAGTGTGGCCCCATCGGTCCGGCAGGATCAGGGAATGGAGGCGGGCGCCGCGCGTGTGGACCTCCGCGCGGGCCCGGCC
>NZ_JBSGZP010000181.1:0-11616 GCF_053611065.1 Streptomyces sp. NPDC054840 | reverse complement strand
CTCCAGCTCGGCAACGAGGGCACCTGCGGTGATGCCCACCTCCCCGTGGACGCCCAGGACGCCTCGCCGGCCGCCCGCCGGGCCTTCGCCCGATGGCTCACCCGGCACGGCCTCCCCGACGAAGCCGCCCTCGCCACCGAGGACGTCACCCGGTGGACCGGCGCCACCCGGCAGCAGTGGGCCCGCTGGTCCGGGCACGCCGTCGTCGGCCTGTGGGACCGGATCTCCGCGCTCTTCCCCGAAGGCCCGGCCCGGCTGGCCAACGTCCCCCTCACCGAGGTCACCGCACCGCGCGCCGCCTTCGACGCCTGGGCCGTCCGGCAGCGCGCCATCCAGGGCTCCGGGTACTACGTCGGCCACACCGAATGGATCGGCAACCCGGCCCGGGAGAGCGCCGCCTTCGGCTCGCACCTGGCCGGGATCCTCCTCGGCGGCACCGACGTGATCGAGGCGAACTGGGGGTTCACCTGGACCGACGAGTCCTTCGCCCGGCCCGCGACCCCCGTCTTCAACGCCCTCCTGGCGCTCCTGCTGGGCTCCACCACCGTCAGCGTCTACACCGCCTGCGCCACGAGGAACTGGGGCCCGCTGGTCGACATGGACCCCGACGGGCTGCGCGCCGAGGGGGTGGATCCCGCCCTGCACGCACCGCCGTACAGCCCCGGCGCACCACTTGCCGAGGGCGGTGCCCACCAGGCCAACGCCCAGGGCCTGAGGATGCTGGCCGCGTTCCTCGAACGCTTCGGCGACGTGCTGTCCGGCTCCGTGCTGGACCGCGACGCCGTGGTCCTCGTGGACCGGGCCCTGCCCGAGGCCGGCGCCTGGCAGCGCACCGGCCGTACCGTCCTCGCGGAACTCGCCGACGCCGTGCACCGCCAACTGGCCGACTCCGGACGGCTGATCGGGCTCGGCTGGCTCGACGAGCGGCCGGTACCCGCCGCCGACGGAACCCCCGTCCCGGTGGCCGTGCTGCGGGCCGGGCACCCCGACGGCGACGGCCCCGGCGAGCTGACCCTCCCGGCCGGCGAGCCCGCGGACGGCTTGGTCGCAGCCTTCCTCGCCACGTTCGCCGCCACGCTCCCGGCTCCGGCCGGTCCGCGCCCGACCACGGCGCACGGCCGAGCCCGCGTACTGAGCCGGTCGGGCCCCGACGGCGTCCGCGTCATCGGAGCCTTCAACCCCACCGACGCCGACGACCGGGTCACCGGCACCGGCACCGGCACCGGCACCGGCACGGGCACGGGTAACGGCACCGGCTGGACGCTGGACCTGCCCGCCGGCTCGGCCGCGGTCCTCGTCACCCGTGACGGCGCACTCGTGGGATGGCTCGCCACCCCCGAGGAGCCGTCCACCACCCCCGCGGCCCTCGTCTGGGGCGGCGAACAGGCCGACGCCACCCGCGTCCGGGCCTCCTGAGACCCCGGGCGGCGGGGAAGCGTACCTGACAGCGCGCCCCCCGCCGCCCGGACCTGCCTCCGCCCCCGGCACGCCGCCCACCCCCGCCGGTCCGCGGCCGCGCGGCCCCGCTCCGATCCCGCGCGCGCGGCGATCGTTCCGCCCGCCCCCATGCGTCGACCCCGCGGCCCGCGGCCTCCCGCTCCTCAGCCCGAGACGGCCTTGGCCCAGTCGCGGTTGACGGTCTCGCGCGCCTTCTCCCGCTGCCTCTCCGTCGGGAACGTCGGCGTGCCCTCGACCGTCGGCAGATTCTCCGCGGCAGCCTTGTCGAGGGTGCCGTCCTCCGCCATGGCGTCCATCAGGACAGGGCGCGCGTAGGCGCCGAGGCGCAGGTTCTGTCCCTCCGGGCTGAAGAGGTACTCCTCCCACAGACGTGCCGCCGCGGGATGCGGGGCCTCCCGGTTCACCGCGCTCGCGTAGTACTCGGCGAAGCTGCCGTCGAAGGGGATGGCGGTCCGCCAGTCGACGTCCGCGCCCCTCTCCCGAAATTGGTCGGCGTATCCCAGGTTGAGGAAGTCCCAGTCGACGCTGATCGGGGTCCGGCCCATCGCGATCGTCTCCGGTGAGGACTCGACCGGGTTGAAATTGCCGTTCTTGCTGAGCTCGGCGAAGAAGTCGATCCCGGGCCGGATGTTGTCGAAGGACCCCCCGTTCGCCAGGGCCGCCGCGTACACGCCGGCGAAGGCGGAGCCTGACTTGGTGGGGTCGCCGTTGAGCGAGACCTGACCCTTGTACTCGGGCTTGCGCAGATCGGCGAAGGTCGACGGGCAGGTCTTCACCCGCTTGGCGTCACAGCCGATCGAGATGTAGCCGCCGTAGTTGTTGTACCAGCGGGCGCGCCTGTCCTTCTGATCCTCGGGGATCCGGTCGAAAGCGGCGACCTTGTACGGAGCGAGCAGGCCCTGCCGGGCCGCCGACTGCGCGAACGAGCCCCCCATGTCGATCACGTCGGGGGCGCGGCCGTCGCGCCTGTGCTCCTTCAGTGTGTTGATCTCGTCCTGGCTGGTACCTTCCGGATTCTCCACATTGACCTTGATCCCGTACTTCTTCTCGAAGCCGTCGATCAGCGCGCCGTAATTGGCCCAGTCGCGCGGGAGGGCGATGGTGTTGAGCGAGCCCTCTTTCTTCGCCTCCGCGGTCAGTGCCGCCATACCGCCGGCGTCCGCGGCGGAGGTGGCCACCGCGGGTGCACTGGGCGCGGCGACAGGCTTGTCGCCGCAGGCGCCGAGGGGCGCGCCCGCGAGGACCAGGAGGGCGGCGACGAAGGCTGTCCGGAGACGGGGTGTGGGCACAAAGGCTCCATAACGGGCGGTCGCGTACCGATCGAGGCCAGCGTACGTTCGGCAGCCTCGACAGCGCAGTCCCGGACCGTGGTGTCCGCCGTCTTCCCTGCGGCTGCCGTAGCGGCGCGTCCTCAGAACCCCTCGTCGTCCCACCCGGCCAGCAGCGCCTCTCCGAGATCCATCGAGGCCGGCTCGTCCCCCGCGTGGAGAGCCTGCTCGCTCCAGATGATCTTGCCGCGGGCGGTGTAGCGGGTGCCCCAGCGCTCCGCGAACTGCGCGACCAGGAACAGACCGCGGCCGCCCTCGTCCGTATCCGCGGCCCGGCGCAGGTGGGGAGAGGTGCTGGAACCGTCGGAGACCTCGCAGACCAGGCAGCGGTCGTACAGCAGCCTCACCCGGATGGGCTCGGTGCCGTAGCGGATGGCGTTGGTCATCAGCTCGCTGAGGATGAGTTCCGTGGTGAACGAGATGTCCTCCAGACCCCACTCCGCCAGTCGGCGCGCGCAGGCGTTGCGCACCGGGGAGACCGCCGCGGGATCGGGCTCCACGTCCCATTCGGCGATCCGCGTCGGATCCAGCAGGCGGGTGCGGGCCACCAGCAGCGCGACGTCGTCGCTGGGCCTGGACGGCAGCATCGCGTCGATCACCGCGGTGCAGGTCTCCTCCGGGGAGCGGGCGGGCCCGGACAGGGCGTCGCGCAGCGCCGCCAGGCCGACGTCCGGATCGCGGTCGCGGCTCTCGATCAGCCCGTCGGTGAAGAGGGCGAGCCGGGAGCCCTCGGGCAGGGTGAGCGCCATGGTCTCCATGGGGAGACCCGCACCCAGGCCCAGCGGCGGGGAGACCGGTACCTCGGGGAAGGACACGGTCCCGTCGGGGCCGACGAGAGCGGGGCCCGGATGCCCGGCGCTGGCAGCGGTCACCTGCCCCGAGACGGGATCGTAGATGGCGCACAGGCAGGTGGCCCCGGTGATCCCCTGCCACTCCTGCTCATCGGTGTCGATGTGGGTGACCAGCTCGTCCAGGTGACTCAGGAGCTCGTCCGGGGGCAGGTCGAGGGTGGAGAAGTTGTACACGGCGGTCCGCAGGCGGCCCATGGTGGCGGCGGCGTGAAGACCGTGGCCGACGACGTCCCCGACCACCAGGGCCACCCGGGTGCCCGGCAGCGGGATGACATCGAACCAGTCACCGCCCACCCCGGCCTGGGCGGCCAGGTAGCGGTGCGCGACCTCGACGGCGGACTGCTCCGGTACGCCCCGGGGCAACAGGCTGCGCTGCAGGGTCACGGCCATGTCGTGCTCGCGGGTGTAGCGGCGGGCATTGTCGACGGACAGTGCCGCCCGGGCGGTGAGCTCCTCGACGAAGGACACGTCCTCCCCGTCGAACGGCGGGGAGTCCTGCCCCCGCCAATAGCCGACCATGCCCAGCACCACGCCCCGGGCCCGCAGGGGCACGACGATCAGGGAGTGGATACCGCGGTCCAGGATCTGCGCGGCGTTGGCCTGGTGCTGGGCCCGCCAGCGGTGGGTGGCGCGCAGATCCGCCTCCAGGACCGCGTGCCCGCCGGTCAGCCCGGCGGCCATCGGGCCGGTGGGCCCGAACCGGATCACCTCGCCGACGGGTGAGAGCGGGTGGTCGCCCTGCATGCCCACGACGGCGGTGCGGCGCATCTCGGCGATCGCCTCGGGCGGCTCCTCGCCGCGCAGCACCGGGTCGAGCAGGTCGACCGTGACCACGTCGGCGAACCGGGGGACGACCACTTCCGCCAGTTCCTCCGCGGTGCGCTCCACGTTCAGTGTCGTGCCGACCTGCACCCCGGCGTCGTACAACAGCCTCAGCCGCTCGCGGGCCACCTCGGCCCGGCCGGCGAGCGCCCGCAGCTCGGTGGTGTCCCGCAGCGTGACGACGGTCCCGGCCTTCCCGTACGGGGCGGTGGGCCGGATGTTCACCGCCAGCAGCCGATCGGCCGCCATGTGCAGCTCGTCGGTCGCGGAGCGGCCCGACGCGATCGGACCGGCGATCCCCTCCTCCAGACCCAGGTCCGTCACGGGGCGCCCCTCCGCGTCCCCCGGCAGGTCCAGCAGCCGCCGCGCCTCGTCATTGGCCAGCAGCAGCCGTCCGCCCCCGCCGATGATCAGCACGCCCTCCCGCACCGCGTGCAGCACCGCGTCGTGGTGCTCGTACATGCTCGTCATCTCGGCCGGTCCCAGGCCGTGGGTCCGGCGCAGCAGCCGACGGCTCACCAGAGCCGTCCCGCCCGCGGACAGGGCGAGCACCGCGGCCGCGGTGCCGAGGACGACGGGCAACTGCCCGTTCACCATGCTCTGGACGTTCTGGACCGTGACCGGGGAGGAGACGACGGCGATGACTTTGCCGTCGTCGTCCTTGACGGGGACCACCGAGACCACGGACTGCCCCAGGGACCCGGCGAACGTCTCGGTGAAGGACGTGCCGGCCGCCGCCTTGGAGAAGGGGCCGACGACGCGCTTGCCGAGCTGCCGCGGGTCGCTGTGGGCGAGGGTGACCCCGTCGAGGCTGTACACGTTGATGCCGTCGACCCCGGCGATCTTCCCGGCCGCCTTGGCGCTCGGCTGGAGCACCGCGCTGGGGTCGGGGCCGCGCACGGCGGCGACGATCCCCGGGGACTCCGCGAACGTTCCGGCGGCCGCGAGCGTACGGTGCCGGGCGTCCAGCATCGCGGAGCTCCGGGCCTGCACCACGAGCGCCACGACCGCGGCGGCGACGAGAAGGACCACGACGGCCAACTGGAGGAGGAACACCTCGCCGGCGACGCTGCGCGCGCTGAGAAGGGACGACAGGCGCTGCGGCCGCGCCCCTCCCGCGCGGGGCGGGGCGTGCTCCTGGCGCTCCCGCCGGTCTCCTGGGCGGGGACGACGAGGGGGAGCTGAGGGGCTCGTGACCGAGCTGAGCAGCCAGCGCCGGAGGCCGCCCAGATAGTTGCTCACCAATCCATCTTCCAACCTCTGCGCGTCGTCGGCAGCGGGGCGGCGCCACCGCGGTAGGGACCGGGCCGGCGGGGTCCGGGCCGCACGGGGTCGGTGCGCGCTCCGGCACACGTGCCACTCGGGACCGAGTCCGCACGGCGCCTGCGGCTTCGGGCGCACCGACGAGGCGGCCGGCCGTGACCGCGGTGCTACTCACCGTGGCTCCCGTCGCCGTGGCGGAGCGAGCGTCCGGAGCCCGTGCCGGTCGCGAACGCCACGAGCTGTCGCGGCGCTTGGGGGCGGTAGTGCCGGCCCCCCGGCTCGCGGCGAAGCGGTCGGCCCGCCGGCGAAACGGTCACCAGGCCGAGCCGAGCAGCGCTTCCGACCGTGCCGGCCTCACCTGCGTTCCGATCCGCGGGACGCCGGATCCGCTGGTAGCGTCGATTACGTGCGTTCCCTGCGTTCCGTGCGTTCCACCCATACCGTCGCAGCGCTGCCCTGTGGGGCAGCCGTTGATCGGCAGAGGAGCGGGATCACATGGCGAAGCCCGGTTTCCGGATCGGGGCAGCAGCGGCCGCGACCGCTCTGGGCCTCCTGACGGCACTGGCCCCGAGTGCGGCGGGCGCCTCACCACCCCCCACGCATACCGGCGGTACCACCGGGGCCGGCGCGGCCGCCGGGTCACGTTTCGTGCCGGGCCCCTGCCCCCGGACGCCTGAGCCGATCGAAGCGCTGGCCACAGCCCGGTGCGGATTCCTGGAGGTCCCCGAGAACCGTGCCCGTCCCGGCGGCCGGACCGTCCGGCTTGCCGTGGCGGTCATCCCCGCCACCGCGGCGAAACCCGCCCAGGATCCCGTGGTGTTCATGTCCGGCGGCCCGGGTGGCGAGACCTTCGACGACATCCCGTTCCTGGTCTCCGCCGGCCTGAACCGGGACCGCGACCTGATCGTCATGGCCCAACGCGGCAACCTCTACGACGAGCCCGGCCTCGCCTGCCCCGAGCTGGACCGTTTCTACGCCTCGTCCGTGGGTCTCCCCTCCTACGCACCGCAGACCCAGCGGCTCATGCTCGACGCGACGAAACAGTGCCGGGACCGCCTGACCGCCGACGGAATCGACCTGAGTGCCTACAACAGCACCGAGAACGCCGCCGACTTCGCCGACCTGCGCACCGCGCTCGGCATCAGGCAGTGGAACGTCTACGGCCACTCCTACGGCAGCAACCTGGCCCTGACCTACCTGCGCCTGCACCCCCAGGGCATCCGCGCGGTGGCACTCGACTCGATCGCTCCCGCACACTACGTCTCCCTGCCGTTCGCCTGGGCCGGCGCCAAGGAGGGGCTCGACCACCTCTATCAGGCCTGCGCGGCGGAGCCCCGCTGCGCGAGCCGCTACCCGGACCTCGCACGCACCCTGAACGAGCAGGTGCGCAAGCTGGAGGCCCATCCTCTGACGCTCGACGTGAGGCCACCGCAAGGCGGGGACCCCGTGAAGGTCGTCCTCGACGGCGGCGCACTGGTGAACCTGCTGGTCGCCAAGGCGATCCCGTTCAAAGACGTTCCGGCGGCGATCGACGAACTGGGCCGCGGACGGCCGGAGCGCTTCGCCCGGGCCCGCGCCGCCGGTTCGGTCCAGGTCGCCGGCCAGACGGCCCACGGTCTGACGAACTCGGTGGTGTGCGGCGAGTGGATACCGGATCACTCGGCGTCCGACGTGCTGAAGGCGGGCCGTGAGGCATTCCCCGACTGGCCGGACCCGGTCCTGGCCCAGGCACCTCAACTGGCCTTCCAGGAGCAGGTGTGCCGTGTCTGGAACGTCCCGGACCGCACCGCCGCGATGCGGGCGGCCCCCGTCAGCACGGTGCCGACACTCTTCCTCAACGGGACGTTCGACATGAAGACCGGGGCCGGCTGGGCGCAGAAGACGGCCCGTACGCTGCCCGGGTCGACCACCGTTCAGATCCCCGGCATCGGGCACTGGGTGGTCCCGCAGTCGCCCTGCGCCCAGAAGGTGCTGGCGTCCTTCCTCACCCGTCCGACCGCCCCCGACACCGGCTGCGTGGCGGGCCTCCGGTGGGAACCGTTCACGATCACCCCGAAGTGACCGCCCGCAGTGACCGCTGGAAACGGCACTGATATGAACTCGCACCCAGCCCTGCCGGACGGGCGAGCTCCCCGGAGGCGTGTCAGCCGGTCTTCAGAAGGTCGTCGACGGCGTTCTTGGACAGCTCGACCCTCACCAGGGCGGCTGCCAGCCTCGGCAAGGCTTCGGTGTCCACCAGGCGCGCAAGATCCTCGGGCGAGGACGGGAGGCCGAGTTCGGAAGCGGCCTCACGCGCGCGGTCGTCGAACGACGGGCGCAGCTCGGGCCACACGGTCTGGGCCTCCCGGCAGAAGATGTCCGCTCCCACCGGCCCGATCCGCGGGATCTCCCGCAGCAGCTCGCGGATCCGGTCGGGGTCCCCGTCGGCGGCGTCGCGCAGCCGGCGCAGGTCGCCGCGGTACCGGTCGAGGACGAGCTCCGCCCCGGCGCCCAGCGCGGTGGCCGTGCTCTCGTCGTAGCGGCGGTAGTGGGCGCGGCCGAGTGCGTCCACCCGGTCCTGCCAGGAGGAGTCCGCCATCGCTCGGGGTGTGCGCATCCCGGCCCGGAACAGCTCGCGGGCCGCGGCCACCGCGATGTCGGCCTTGATGCGTATGGAGAAGAGCACGCAGAGGGTGAGGAGCTGGTACAGGGGCGCGGGTGTATTCCGCAGCGTGATGCCGGCTTCCTCCGCGTGGGTCCGCCCGTATCTGTCCATCAGCCGTCGTACGGTCGCGCGCCGTCGCTGAGTCATGGAGTCCAGCTCTCTTCGTCACGGGTCAGTGCGGTGAGGAGGCTCCGGGCCCTTCGGAGGGAGCGGGGCCGAGGGGGGTCCTTCCACGGGTCGTCCTGGAGGAGATCGTCGACGGTGGTGAGGGTCCAGCGGCGGGCGGTGAGTTCCGGATCGTCGATCTCGGACCAGGCCAGCGGGGCCGCGACGGGGGCGCCGGCGCGGGCGCGGACGGCGTAGGGCGCGACGGCGGTCTGGGCGTAGGCGTTGCGCTGGATGTCGAGGTAGAGGCGACCGCGGCGGGCCTTCTTCCTGGCTTCGGTGGTGAACCGGTCGGGGTGGCGGGTGGCCAGGACGTCGGCCACACCGCGCGCGAAGGTCCGTACGTCGTCGAAGGGTTCGCGGCGGTCGAGGGCCACCACGACGTGAAGGCCGCGCGAACCCGTGGTCATGAGCAAGGACGGCAGTTCCAGCTCGTCCAGGAGCCGGCGGAGGCCGAGGGCTGCCTTCCGTACGGGGGCGAAGTCCTCGTCGGGCGGGTCGAGGTCGAACACCAGCCGGTCCGGGTGGTCGGGCCGGTCGGCCTTGGACAGGAAGCGGTGCGGAGTGATGCACGCCTGATCGGCGAGGTGGAGCAGGGTGGCGGTGTCGTCGCAGATCACGTAGGTGACGGTGCCGTCCTCCTTCGGCAGCTCGGCACGGTGGATCCAGTCCGGGAAGTGGTCCGGGACGTCCTTCTGCATGAAGGCCGGTCCGTCGGTACCGTCGGGATGCCGTTCCAGCATCAGGGGCCGTCCGCGCAGGTGGGGCAGCATGCGCCGGGCGACCGTGCGGTAGTAGCCGGCGAGGTCGGCCTTGGTGATGCCGTCACCGGGAAAGAGGACCTTGTCCGGGCGGCTGATGTCGACGGTGCGGCGGCCGGTGCGTATGCGCTCCGGCGGCATGGTCGGCTTCTTCGGGGTCATCGGGTCCTCCCGGCCGGTTGCTCGCGGACCACCTCGTGCGCCGGCTTGCCGTCGCGCAGTCCCACGTGGCGGGGGTGGCGCAGCATGGGAGCGCCCGGCGCGGCGGGGGCCGGGGGCAGCAGGCGCCGCTGCTCCTGCGGAAGCCGGTCCAGGGGCGTGGTCAAGGGTGGCCACCCCGCTCCGGGCGTGCGTCGGCAGCGACCTGGTTCAGGGTCCGGCCGGTACGGACCGACCGCGCGCGCCGGGGATCGGGCGTACCGGTGGAGGAGGCCCGCTCGTCGGCGTGCTTGACCAGCAGCCATGCCTCCTTCCCGCCGTCCCCGGTGTCACGGATGCGGGTGAGAGAGTAGCCGCCGTGCAGCTTGCGGCCGTCGAGGCGGAACGAGGCGTGCCCCCGCTCCAGTGCCTCGCGGAGCGGGATCATGCGGCCGTCGTCGCCGGAGGTGGCGTTGCGGTACGTTCCCTGGTCCCAGACGATCACCGTGCCGCCGCCGTACTCACCTTCGGGAATCGTGCCCTCGAAATCCCGGTACTCCAGCGGATGGTCCTCGGTCGGTGTCGCGAAGCGCTTGTCGTGCGGATCCTTGGAGGGCCCCTTGGGTACGGCGAAGGATTTCAGTACGCCGTCCGCTTCCAGCCGGAAGTCGAAGTGCATGCTCCGGGCGTCGTGAATCTGGACGACGTACGAGAGCTGCTCGCCGGACGGCTCCTCGAGTCGGCCCTCGGGCTCGGCCGTCTTGGAGAAGTCACGGCGCCGGTGGTAGCGGGCCAGCGATTCCTTGACTGCCATCGCACCCTCCTCACACCGCCGGGGAGGCGGCTCACCGACGCGGCTACCCGGCTTCGCCACGATCATCCGCGGCGCTTTTCCGTCTCACGGCCGTAGGGGACCGCGCGCCGGGTGCCATGTCCCGGCGGCCGTCGCACGGACCACGGTGCCGAGCGTTCCGGGGTACCTTGCGCGGTGATCTCCCGCCCGGCTGCCCACGCGTCGCCTGCGGCCAGGGCCTCCACCGGACGCACGGAGCAGTCCGGGCCGGGGCTGCGCAGACGCCTATCGGTCGGCGGATCCGGGCTCGGCCATGGCCCGGCTGGAGTCGACGGTGGGTCTGCTCCGCAATCTCGCCGTCACGGGGGGAGCCGGTCTGGAGGTGGCGCGCGGACACCGCTCGGCCACCATCGTGGCGGCCGAGGAACTGGGGGACCCGGAACTGACCGCCCGGGTGATCGGCGCCTACGACGTACCGGCGATCTGGACACGTGTCGACGACCCCGGCCACGCGGCAGGTGCCGTGGCCGCGGCGGAGCGCACCTTGAGGACCTCCCGCCGGGCGGTCACGAAGCGGCCAGAGCCCGGCTGCTGGCCACGATCGCGCTGGAGGCACGCGAAACCCGGTCCGCTCGAAGCCTCCAGGCCGCCCACCAGGCCGAACGGATCGCGCGCGACCTGGACGACCCCGCGCTGCTGGCGTTCGCGCTCAACGGTGTGTTCATGCAGTCGTTCCACCGGGCGGGACTGGCGCAGCGCCGCGACACCATCGGTGCGGAGCTGATCACCCTCGCCACGCGACACGGGCTGGTCACGTACGAGGTGCTGGGTCACCTGATGCGTCTTCAGGCCCGCAGCCCTCGCCGACGTTCCCGGGGCCGACCGGCACGCCGCCGCGGTGGACCGCCTCGCCGAGCGCAACGAGCTGCCGCTGGCCGGCGTCTTCAGCCGGTGGTACGGCGCCCTGCGCGTCGCGGCGACCGGCCGCGCCGAGGAAGCGGAGGCGGCCTTTCGGCAGGCGGCGGCCGGCGTCAGGGGTGCGGGCGTGCCCGGCCTCGAACACGGACTGCTGCCCCTTGCCCTGCTGTGCCTGCGCGTGCAGCACGGGCAGCCCGCCCCGACCGATGAGGACACCGACTGGGGTCCCCATGAGCCGTGGGCCACCCCTCTCGTCCGCATCGCCCAGGGACGCGGCACCGAGGTCCCCGCCCTGCTGCACCGGCTGCCGGACCCTCCTCACGGCCTCCTGTACGAGGCGCTGTGGTGCCTTGCGACGCGCGCGGCGACCTCCGTTTCCGAGCCGGGGACGGTGGAACGCGCCTGGGCCGTCTATTTCGGATCTTGCCGGGGCCCCGACGCCCCGCACCGCACCCCGCCGCGTTGTCGGGGCGCG
>NZ_JBSGZP010000180.1:0-11649 GCF_053611065.1 Streptomyces sp. NPDC054840 | reverse complement strand
GGCGAAGGCCGGCTCGTACAGGTTCGACTGGATGACCGCGTGGTTTTCCGCCCACTTGATGTCCAGATCCTTCGGATTGCCTTCCAGCAGCCGGATCAGGTCCCGGGGAATATGCTCCGCCGGATACCGGTTCGGGTATCTCGAGCAAGCGCAGGCCATCGAGGACCAGTCGTGCAGTCCGGCTTCGATGCGGACCAGTTCCAGTGATCTCATTATTTCCGCCGTTCGAAATTCGCCTTGGCCCAGGGGGCGTGGGTCTCGCCCTCCAGCGGAGTATCGGAGCCCTGGATGCCGTCGATGAACTGATCCGGGTTGGGGAAGTCCACCTGGCACTGGTTGCACACCTTCGCGGGCTTGACCACGCGGTCGGTAGTGCCCTTCACCTTGTCCACAAAGACCGCATGCGTGAACACTACATGGGTGGGGTCTCCGCCCAGCAGACGGACCACGTTGCCCTCGGCACAGTACGCGCGCCCCGGCAGGAGCCCGCCCGAGCTGGCCATGGCCATCTGCCCGGTTCTCGTGTCGATGCCGCCGACGAACGCGCGACCCCTGATGGAGCGCTGGTACTTCGATTCCGTTTCTTTCAAGGCGAACTCGACGACCCTGTTGTTCAGGTCCTCGAGGGCATCCCCCAAGAACTTGTGGCCGCTGGGCGGCAGAAGGGACTGGGAGAAGTCGAATTCGCTGCCCGGACGGCGGTCCCGCAGCTTCGCCGCTGGGAAACTGTCCCCCCACTTCGGGCCGGCCGTCTTGGTGGCCTTGAGGATCTTGGGCCCCTTGGTCGCGAACTTCGCGCCCGCGCTGGCGGCGTTCATCGCCATGCCGGCCCCGGGGAGGATCGGCATCAATATCTTGGTGATCGAGTAGGACCACCGGTACGCCCTGCTCGTGGAAGGCTTGCCGCCGAGGTCCTTCAGGAACTGGGTACCGCTGAAGGGGCCGGGATTCTCGCGATCGTTCTTGATCTTGCGAGCGCCCTCCCAGTCGCCGACAGAGGCGTGCGCGGCCTCGTTTATCTCGGAGACCCAGTCGATCGCCCCGTGGTACGCGCCCTTGGCCACGTCCTTGGCGCCCCGCAGCAGACCCTTGAGGCTCCAGAGCCCGGACGGGTCGCTGTTGGCGAGCGGGTTGTTGTTCGCGTAGGTGTACCCGTTCATCTGGAGCGGGTCGGTGATGTCGACGATCGGGTCGGCGCTGATGAACCGCCCGTTGGACGCCTCGTACTCGCGGGCGCCGATGTGGGTCAGGCCGGTGCTGCTGTCGTTCCTGCCCGAGCCGAGGAAGGCGCGGGCGCCGGGCCAGGTCGTGGCCATCGCGCCGCGCTGGTTGCCGTACGGGTCGAACTTACGGCGCGTGACGGGCTGTCCGGCCTTTTGGTCGACCGCGACGGTGGCCGTGTTGTGGTGGTCGGTGAGCAGGGTCGTCAGCCTGTGGCCGGTCGCCTTGCCGCCCGTCTGGCGCAGCGTGGTCGGCGCACCGGGGGTGGTGTAGCCGCGGATGGCGTCGACGGCCTGGCCCGCCTTGTTGACCGTCACCTCCGTCTCACCCAGGTAGAGGGTGCGGGAGCTGCCCGTCTCCTCGATCAGCCGGTTGCCGTTGGCGTCGTAGAGGTAGGTGGTGGCGTTGTCGGCAGGCGTCCACTTCTGGTTGGAGCCTCCCGCGCAGGCGTAGACCAGCAGGTCGGTGCCGTCGGCGTCATTGCCGTTCGGAACGTCCACACAGGCGTTGGCCGCCGCGTTGTACAGGGTGTTGTCGGCCGGACGGTGGACGAACTTCTGGTCGGTGCCGCCCTTGCAGGTGGACAGCACCGCCTTCCCGTTCAGCGCGGTCAGGCACTTGTCCAGTGCACGGACGGTGTCACCGGTGAACTTCCACTGCTGCGCCCGGGTCTCGTTGCAGGTGTGGAGCTGGACGGCGGTGCCGTCCACGCCGGAGGCGCCGTCGACGTCGAGGCACTTGCCCGACAGACCGGTCACGGTCACCGCGCCGATGCCCGGGCTGGTGGCCGAGGTCAGCTTGTTGCGGCGGTCCCACTCCAGGGCCTGGGTGTTCCCGTCGACGGTGCGGGTCTTGGTGTTGCCGCCCGCGTCGTAGGTGTAGGAGGACTGGGACAGCAGGGTGGAGCCCTGCTTCTTCTCGACCTTCGTCAGGGCGTGCGGCTTGGTCTTGACCACCGGCTGGGGACCGGGGGTCTCCACGCCGTAGGTGTAGGTGGTGGTCGTGTCCAGGACCGGGTTGGTCAGGTGGTGGTCGACCAGCGAGGTCCGGTTGCCGGTCGGGTCGAATCGGTAGGACTGCCAGTAGCCGTCACCGTCCGGGCCGGCCGTGACATCGGCCGGGGTCGGGCCCTCACAGGCCGCCGTCTTGCCCGTCCACGCCTCCGTGAGCTGACCCAGCGGGTCGTACGCGAAGCACTGCCGGTCGACCCGGTTGCCCGGCTGGGTGTCCGTGATCGAGGTCGGGTTGCCGACCACGTCGTAGGCGTAGCTGAGCTGCGAGACCCGGTTGGGGCCGCTTGTCTCCCGGTCCGCGGTGGAGTCCTTCAGGCGGCCCGAGTTGCGGTCGAACAGGTTGGTGGTCCACAGCCGGTTCGGGGCGCCGCCGGAGGTCGTCCGGAGCACCTGCCCGGACGGGCTGTACACCATGCCGGAGGTGTACCAGAGCAGGCCCGACTTGGTGACCAGGGAGCCGTCCGCGTCGTAGCGGCTGATGAGCTTCTCGGCCGCGAGGCCGCCGGGGGTGGCCGGGAGGGTGGTGGACTGGATCTTTCCGGTGGGCGTGTACGTCGCCCCGTAGGCGTAGGTGCCCGCCAGGCCCTTGGTGGCCGGCCCGTCCGGGATGGTGACCTTGGTGCCGGTCGGGCGGTACTCCGCGTCGTAGCCCGTCACCTCGGAGGTGAAGGCCAGGCCGTTGTTGTACCGGGTCGCCGACACCGGGTAGCCCTTGGCGCCGGTCAGCGTGTCGTACGTCCAGGAGGCCACCTTGGGCCCGTCCACGCTGTCCTCGACCGTCGAGGTCGCGCGGTCCAGGACGTCGAAGTGGGTGAACGTCTTGCGTCCGGCGGAGTCCTCGGTGGAGACCTGCCGGTCGAGGACGTCGTACCCGTAGGTCGCGATGCCGGTGGCCGGGTCGTTCACCCCGGTCATCCGCCCGCGGGCGTCATAGGTGTACGTCCACTTGTTGCCGGCCGGATCGGTGACCTTGGACAGCTGTCCGCGCGCCCCGTACTCGTACTCCGTCTTGATCCAGGTGGTGAGGTCGGTGGCCGTGTAGTTGTGGGTCTGGGTGGTGCGGTCGAGGGCGTCCGTCCAGGTCTTGGACGCCCGGCTGCCCTTCAGCGGGGTGGTGCCGTCCGCCGACATTCCGGTCCGGGTGAGCGTCCAGTCGCCCTCGAACCGGGTCACGGTCGAGTACTGCGGCACGTCCTCGAACAGCGTGGTGGTGCGGACCGTCCGGCCGAGGCCGTCGTACGCCGCCTTCGTCGAGTTGGGGACCTGGAAGACGGTCTCCGGGACGAAGATCTTGGTGGCCGGCTCGCCCTCGGCGTAGTAGCCGTTGTTGGTCTGCCGGGCCGTGCCGTTGGCGTTGTACAGGGTGTCGCTGATGATCCGGCCGCCGCCGAGCGCCTCACCCTGGGTCTGCCGCCGGCGCATCAGGCCGTCGTAGATCTCCACGGAGGTCTGGTAGGTGCCGTTGTCCCGCAGACGGCGCGTGGTGACGGTCGGCGGCATGTTCGCGTCGAACTGGTACTGGAAGGTCGCAGCGGCCTTGTCGGTGGCCGGCTTCTGCGAGGGAGTCCAGACGGCCGCGTTCCGGCCGATGTCGTCGAAGGTCTTGGTGACCTTCCGCCCGTTGGCGTCGGAGGTCTCCAGGTCCGTGCCGCGGCCGGGGTCGGTCACGGTGGTCGTGGAGTGGCCCGCGGCGTTGGTGATCTTGGTACTGAAGACGGTGCCGGTGGCCGGGGTGAAGGTGACGGTGTCGGCGTTGCCGGCGGCGTCCAGGGACTTCACGGCGCGGCCCAGCGCGTCGTACTCGGCACGCTGCTCGGTGACCCAGCCGGTGCCGGCCGCGTCGAGGGTGTCGATCTGGAACGCCAGGCCCTTGGCCGGCTCGGAGCCGAACGCGTTCAGGGCGTCGTAGGAGGTGCGGCTGTCCGAGAGCACGGCTCCCGTGGCGGCCTGAGCGCAGTCACCCGCCGTGTTGCGCTCCCGCTGGGTCAGCCCGACCAGGTGCTTGGCGGTGTTGTGCACGTACGTGTACGTCGTGCAGGTCTGCTCGCTCGCGTTCCAGCCGCCGGTGCCGTTGGGCGTGAGCACCTCGGTCTGGTTGGTGAGCAGCGAACCGTAGCCCGGGTCGAAGGTGGCACGGGTGCGTACCTTGCGGGTGCCGCCTCCGCTCGTCGACTCGATGGCCTCGGTGCGCTCGGTGCTGGTGCGGAAGGCCTCCAGCGGGGTGGTGCCGTCACGCGTCCGGGAAGCCGTCTTCTGGCTCCACGGCCAGTTCAGCTCACGGCTGTCGACCGCGCCGTCCGCCTTGGTGTACGTGATCGTCTCGGCGATCTGCCCCTGGTGCTGGAGCAGGTCCTCGCCGAGTTCCTCGGTACCGGTGGAGTCCTTGACGGTGATCTTCGGGCGGCCGGCGTCGCCGGACATGCCGCGGAAGTAGCGGGTGCGGGTCTGGGACTGCTCGGTGGCGTCCGCCTTGCCGGCGTTGGCCGTCACACCCTTCTTCACCACCACCGACTCGTAGCCGCGCCACTCGTTGTACGTGCGCAGCTCCGGCTTGGTGAACTCGTCGGTGCTCTTCGCCCAGGCCGGGTCGCCTTCGTAGGTGTAGCTGGTGGTGACGTCGGGCTGGCGGGAGACGCGGTCCTTCGTGACGACCTTGTCGACGACGTACTTGTTGAACCACTCCAGCGGCGGCTTCTCCAGATCCGGGTCCGGGGACCAGTGCGCCGGCATGCACCGGCTCTTGTTCTCCTCCGGCTTGGGGTGCGAGGTGCCGACCGGGCAGGGAGCGGAGTAGTCGACGTAGATCTCGCCGCCGGACTCGGTCCGGACGGTCTCCACGCGTAGGCGGTCGAAGTCCGGGGTCGCGTCGTTCGCGCTCTTCGCGACGCGGTTGGGCATGTCGACGACGTTCGCCAGGAAGGAGACCGGCGGCAGCACGGTGCTGTTCTGGTTGCCGCCCGTGTCCTTCGTGGTGCCGTAGCCGGTGCGGGTGACGGACTCCAGCCACAGGGGCGGGTGCGTGTCAGTACGCTGCTTGGGGAACGACTGCGTCAGTGACCAGTGGTCGACCTTGGACAGATCGGTGGAGCCCTGGGTGCGCTGAGCCCAGGTGGTGACCGCCGTCAGTCGCTTCCGGGACCAGAAGGTCGGCGACGCGTTGTAGCAGTCCTTGACGTCGGCCTTGCAGTGCAGGGTGCCCGGGGTGTCCCACCAGGCCTGCTTGTCACCGTAGTTCTTGGACTCGAACTCGGTGTCGGTGCACTTGGTCGAGCCTTCCTGGACGCAGCGCTCGGCGACGGTGAAGTCGACCCGGGCGGGCGGGACGGCGGACAGGTTGCTCGTCCGCAGGCCGTAGGAGATCTGCGTCGGGTATCCGCCACGAACGTAGGAGACCTTGTCGGCGTTCTTCTCCTGGGACTTCTCGTTCGCCGCGTAGCGGTTCTTCTCCTGTGCCCAGTC
Organism: Streptomyces sp. NPDC054840; assembly: GCF_053611065.1. Taxonomy (NCBI): domain Bacteria; kingdom Bacillati; phylum Actinomycetota; class Actinomycetes; order Kitasatosporales; family Streptomycetaceae; genus Streptomyces; species Streptomyces sp. NPDC054840. Next base: position 5,956 of record NZ_JBSGZP010000180.1, on the reverse strand, counting down.
GATGACCATGGCGTTGCCGTGGACGTCCTCGACGAAGTCGAGGTTCCAGCGCCAGGCCTGGCGGCAGAAGGAGTTCGCGTAGGCGGCCTGGTGGCAGGGCTCACCGGAGTGGTTGCCCACCACCGGCACCGTGAACACCGAGTTGGTGACCGCGCGGGTACCGGCGCCGTCCACGTCGTGGAGGCCGAAGTGGTACTTCGTGCCGTCGCGGGTGGTGACGACCCAGTACTCGCCGTCCTTCGCCCCGTTGGAGCCGCCGGTCAGGCGCTCCACGCGCGCGCCGTCGTCGGTGGCGCTGACCCACTTGCCGGTCGCGGCGTCGTGGACCAGCTCGGTCGTGCCACCACCGAGCGACATCACGACGCTGTCGCCGGCCCAGCACAGGTCGCTCTTCTTCTTGTCCGTGGCGTTGTCGTTGTTCGGCTTGCCCGGGGCGGCCTTCAGGTCGTCCGAGCAGGACCGGTAGCGGCGCTCGACGAAGCCCGGCTCCCAGTCCCAGCCGTCACCGATCCAGGACGCCTGGCCGTTGGTCACGGAGGTCTTGCCGTCGACGGCCTGCGAGGAATAGGCGAACGAGATCTTCGGCGCGGGACCCGCGGGCGGCGCCGGAGTCGTCAGCGGGTAGTTCCAGGAGAAGCCGCCGCCGCTGCTGCCGGCGGTCCAGCTGCCGGAGGGGGAGAGGGAGGTGGCCTTGTAGGTGCCGCCGGCACCGGAGGCGGAGTCCGTCGCGGCCAGCACGGTCGGACCGGCGCCGCCGCTCAGAGCCATCGTGCGCAGGCCCTGACCGGGCGCGGTGGTCGGGTCGACGGTCGCGCGGACGGTCCCCGTAGCCGGATCGTTGCTGCTCGGAATGTCCTTTGCAATACCGCACTCGGGAAGGTCCGGCGTAGTGAGGAAGCACGAGGGGAGCTGCTTGAGCTCCAGGCGGGTGGCCCATTCGGTGCCGTACAGGTCCTCGAACTGCTTGTAGTCGAGCTGCACGTCGACCGGGGTGGACCCCTCGGCCGGAGGCGTGACCTTGATGATCGCGCCGTCGATGCCGGCCGCCTCGGTGGCCGTGCGGGCCTCGACCGCCACCGACCAGGTGCCGGTGGGCGCCGGCGGGGTCGGGTCGGTCTCGGTGGGAGAGGCCTTGCCGATACTGACGGGCAGACTGCCCGCCTGCACCAACTGCGCCCCACCTTCAGGGGTCAGGGCGACATTCGCCGAACCCCCTGCCGGGGGAGTCACCTTGGAAGGCTCGTACCCGGCCGGGGGCTGTACCGGGACGCCGGCCCAGCCCTCCAGCTTCGCGGCCTCCACCTTGTCCAGCTTCGCCTTCAGGTCCTCCTGAAGTCCCGGCAGCTCGACTCCGCTGCGGTTGCCCGGCGGGGCCGCCCACGCCTGGGCGGGCAGAAGTGTAGCCAGCAACACAACGGAGAGCGTGACTCCGGTGCGCGCCATGTGTCTGCGCGCCTTCCCGTTCCCGGGTAGGCGCAGATTTCTCGCCGCAAAGGGCGACATGTGTACCCCCATACCGCTGCCGTTTTGGGTGTCAGGCACCTCGAACGGCAGGGATTGACAAACTTAGAACCGTCACCGCGGCAAGTGCGCCTAGATGACAGGGAACTGATCAGTAGCCACGTGATTCTGTGGCCCTGCCTGTCCTAAACACCACTTCGGATATCCCCGTGTGGCCTTAATCACCTGACGGTCTGTATACCTGGGGACGATCTACCCAAATGGGTTGCGGCGGGGGGTGGTTGGGGTGTCCCGTGCGCGTCGGATGGCTCATGCTCAGCTCGCGCGTTCATCGCGCGACGGCCGAGCGGGGAGCGAACCCTCCGCCTCTTGGGCCGACGGTCGAATCACAAGCAAGTACCGAGGGTTGCGGAAGTGTGCACCCGAGGGGGGAGAGAACAGAAGACATGGCTGTCAGTGAATCCGTGGATCCCAGTCCACCAGTAGCCGCCACAGAAGTGGAAGTTGTAATTCCAGGGCGTCCTTGGTTCAGGCGCCGCAAGGCCCTGGGGGGTCTGGCTGCTCTGCTGGCGGTGGCTGTGGCGGTGCCGGTCGGTGTGCAGCTGGGCGGGGGTGAGAAGCCGAAGGAGAAGGGATCCGGCGGGGCGAGTGGTCCGGTGGCGGCGCCGCAGGCGCGGAAGCTGGCTGCCGAGACGGGCAAGGACGTCGAGGTGACGGCCGACCGGAGTGCGAACACGACGACGTGGGCGCAGCCGGACGGTCTGTTCAGGAAGCGCATCTCCAGCTCTGCCGTCCGGGCGAAGGTCGGTGACGCGTGGAAGGCGATCGACACCGATCTGCAGCAGGTCGAGGGCGGGTTCGCTGCGAAGGCGGTGAACGGGTCTGTCGTCTTCAGTGCGGGAACGCCGGGTGCCGAGCGGTCTTCGCGGGGTGTGGTGCGCTCCGCGCTGGCGGTGGATGTGCCGGGTCAGGTGTGGACCGAGCTGGTGCGTCTGAATGTCGACGGGCATGAGATGACGGCAAGTTGGCCGGGTGTGTTGCCGGCGCCGGTGATCGACGGTCCGCGGGCGTTGTACGAGAATGTGCGGCCGGGCATCGATCTGCTGATGACGGCTCAGGACGAGGGCTATTCGCATCTGCTGGTCATCAAGGACAAGCAGGCGGCCGCGGACCCGCTGCTTACGGAAATGAATTACCGGCTCGCTTCGCCCGATCTGCAGTTCCAGCTCGATGCCGAGTCCGGTGCGATGTCGGCCCGGAATGCTAAGGGCGAGGAGGTGGCGGGTTCTCCGTCACCGTTGATGTGGGACTCGTCGGGCAAGGTCGCCACCACCGACGACGTGCCCGCGTGGAAGCCTCCGGCCGCGGCGAAGAAGCACCCCACTCTGGGCCTGGCGGGCCTGGCCGGTGCGGAGCGTGCTCACCTGTCGGTTGCCGCAGCCACCTTCAAGGACGGCACCCTGTCCCTGAAGCCTGACGCCGCGCTGCTGAATGCCGCGGACACGGTGTATCCGGTGTTCGTCGACCCTTCGTACAAGGGTCACAAGCATGCCTGGTCGCTGCTCTACAAGACGGCCGGTGGTTCCAGCTTCTACAACGGCCAGAATTACAACGCGTCGGGCACGAACGAGGCCCGCGTCGGGTACGAGTCGGATTCCGGCGGTACTTCCCGTTCGGTGTTCAATTTCTATTTCGGCCCCGAGCTGTACGGTGCGGGTATCCAGTCGGCGAGTGTCCGCGCCCTGCAGACCTATTCGTGGTCGTGCAGTCAGAAGGCCATGGACATCTACTCCACCCCGTTCGTGTCCTCGTCCTCGACGTGGAACAACACCACGGGCTGGTGGGGAAACAAGGTCGCCACCGAGATGGCCGGCTACGGCTACAACTCCTCCTGCCCCGACAACTGGGTCGCCCCCGACATCAAGGGCCTGGTCACCCAGGCCGCGAGCGCCAACTGGGGCGCGCTGTCGCTGGGGTTCAAGGCGCCGAACGAGTCGGACTCGTACTACTGGAAGAAGCTCCTCGCCAACGGTGAGAGCGCCCCGTACATCGAGGTCGTCTACAACACCCGGCCCGACATCCCGGTCGCGTCGAACATGAACACCTCCCCGGGCGGCCCGTGCCTGACCAGCGGCACCGGCACCAGCATCGGCAAGACGGACGTGTCGTTCCAGGCCAAGGGCAGCGACCGGGACGGCAACCTCAAGCAGGTCCAGATCGAGGTCTGGGACGCCGAGTCCGGAACCAACGTCGCCAACGAGTGGCTGTGGCCCAACAGTGAAGGAGTGGTCACCAAGTCCGTCCCCTGGGCCTCCTTCACCTCCGGCCGCAAGTACTTCTGGCTCTCGCGGACCCAGGACTGGGACGGCTGGTGGTCCGCGGGCTCCGGTCCCCTCGACTCCGGCGGCGGCGGATGGTGCACCTTCACCATCGACCACACCGCGCCCGCCAACCCGGCGGTCACCTCCGCACACTTCCCGCTGCCCGGCCCCGACGCCGCCCAGTGGAGCGTGAACCCGGCCTCCACGCCCGACCAGGTCGTCGAGATCCGCGGCAACGGCACAGCGGCCTCCACCATCCGCGAGTACCAGTGGTCCCTGAACAAGCCGTCCTGGGAGAACAAGGCCGTCCCAACCAGCGGTGACCTCGCCTCCGTCAAGCTCCAGGTCGACACCGCCGGACCCAACGTCCTGTACGTCCGCACCGTCAACCAGTCCGGGAACATCTCCGTCCCCACCGAATACCTCTTCTACGTCAGCCCCCGCACCGGCACCGACAAGCCCGGCGACGTCACCGGCGACCACTTCCCCGACCTCCTCGCCGTCGACAAGGACGGCAACCTGCGCACCTACGCAGGCGACAAGAACGGCGACACCGACGCGTTCATCCCCGGCGCCGTCCAGGACGGCAAGCCCGTCGCGCCCGGGCACTTCAAGGATGCGGCCTCCACCATCCCCGCCCTGATCGGACACGCCACCGACTGGCACCCCGGCGACGGCATCACCGACATGATCGCCCGGATGCCCGACGGAAAGCTGTACATCTACCCCGGCACCGGCACCGGCCAGTTCGACGCCGGCCGCCGGATCGAGATGCAGCTCCCCGCCTCCGCACCCGACCCGGCGACGTTCCGCCAGATCGTCGTCTCCGAGGACGTCGACGGCGACGGGCTGCCCGACCTGTTCGCCCTGGACGCGGACGGCTTCTGGGCGTTCTCCGGCTACACCGGATCCAGCTTCGCCTCCTACCGCAAGATGGCCACCGGCTGGGCCGCCCGCGACATCGTCGGCGTCCGCGACATCTCTGGCGACAACATTCCCGACCTCCTCTTCCGCGACAACGCCAACGCCAACCGCACCATGGCTCTGCGCAAGGGCAAGGCGGGCGTCAACGGAGGCGCGGACCTGACCTCCCTGCAGTACGCGGCGAACGCGGAAGGCGGCGTCGACTACACCTACGCCACCACCGCCTGGACCCGCACCGACTGGCCCAAAATCCTCGGCACCGAGGACAACACCGGCGACGGCATCCCCGACATCTGGGGCGTGCGCGTCGACGGATGGCAGTTCTACTACAAGGGCGGCACCACCACCTACGGAGAACCCACCGGACGCGACGAGGACAACTGGAACACCTTCCTCACCATCGGCTAGCCGACACCGTCACCACTCACGCACGACACAGGCGCCCTCCCCGAACAACACCGGGGAGGGCGCCCGCCCGTTTCAGGTGAAGGAGTCATCGTTCTGCGGTGCGGCGGACTGGCGGGGGATCGAAGGTGGCCGGCGCCGCGGAGCGTGGCCGAACTGCTCGGCCTGCATCGCGTACATATAGGCGTACCGGTCCCACCGAGGGTGGCCACGCAGGCGCCGTGTGGTCCCCGCTGTGCGCTGCCTGCAGCCGGCGGGACTCCCCGTCCTCGATGGCCTCCGGCTCCACGGCGACGGAGGCGCTCAGGCACTGCTCGTAGGCGGCCCGCTCCACCTTGGGCTCCAGCCGGCCCGCGGCCGCCGTGGAACGGGAGGCGAGTACGGCCTCCAGTACGGCGGCGAGCGCGGGCAGGCCCGCGTACAGCCGGTCGGCGGCGCTCCCCGCGCCCAGGAGCGTACGGAGCACATCGCTGATGACGAGCAGCCCGACGGCAGCGGTGACCCCTTGACCCGCCTCGGCGGCGGCGACGCCGAGCAGGGCCAGCCGGTCGGTGTCCCAGGCGAGGCGCAGGGTCCCGCCGACCATGCGGGGCATGGAGCGCAGGGTGGTCAGCAGCCGCCCTTCGAGGCGGGCATACGCGTGGTTGGACCAGCTGGCGTCGTAACGTAGGGGCAGGATGACACCGTCGAGCCTACGCCTGCACTGGATCGACACCCTGCAGACCTACCTCACCGGCGGCGCCGGCGATGCGGTCGTGGAGAAGTCGCTTGCCACCATGCAGGCCCCTGCCCGAGACGCTGACCCACTCCCCGGACGAGTGCGCGAACCGCGTCGACTACCAGCC
>NZ_JBSGZP010000179.1:0-11811 GCF_053611065.1 Streptomyces sp. NPDC054840 | reverse complement strand
GCGCAAGTACGTCCAGTACGAGCCGCGGCCCTCCGCCTTGCGATGCACCACACCGGACGCCGCAACCCGGCAAACCTTCCCGGCCACAGCACTAGCCGCTGTCGCAGGGGACGGCCCGGGGGCGCTCCCGGAGCGCTTCCTCATCGTCTCCTGGTCGGCAGGGGCCGATCGGCAGGGCTCCTGTGCGGGGCCGGGAGGGCTACTGCGCGGCGGGCTCCAGCAGGCCCGCCTCTACGTCGCGGATGGTCTCCACCTCGCGACGGTAGAGCCGGAACCACATGAAGAGCACGAAGGCGGCGAAGACGAACCACTCGCCCGTGTAGCCGAGGTTCTGGAAGGCCTTCAGGTCGAGGCCGGTGTCGGTCGGCGCCTGCGCGGGCACCGGAGTCATCCCCTCCGACGGGGTCTGCACGGTCAGCCAGGCGTCGTACAGGTCGTACGGGACGATGTTGACCAGCGAGGCCGCCCCGATCACCCCGAGCTGCCCGGCCGGCAGCCCGCCCTGGGAGTGGACCCCCTTCGTGCCGGAGTTCTCCGAGGACTGCAGGGCTCCGGTGACCTCGACCCGGCCGGTCGGCGGGGCGGGCGCCTTCGCGGGATCCGCCACCCCCGGCAGCCAGCCCCGGACCACCGGGACGGCCTTGCCGGAGTCGGTCTTCAGCAGGGTCAGCACGTAGAACCCGGACTCGCCGTCCAGGCGGCGTTCGGGCACCAGCAGCTGGTCTCCGTACTCCCCGGCCGTGGAGGCCAGCTGTCCCGAGGTCGTCTTGTCGACCGGAAGCAGTGAGTCCAGAGGCGCGGCCACCTGGCCTTCGGGCCGCTGCGCGTTCGCTTCCCGGTGGCTGTCGACGCGGTCCTCGAACCGGCCGAGCTGCCAGGACCCCATGTACAGGCAGAAGGGCACGGCGAGGGCGACGAAGACGTTGATCCCCCACCAGCGCGGGGTCAGGAGAAACCGGTGCACCCCACCACCGTACGGGGGGTGCACCGGTCGCCCTCCCGCAGGGTCATTGCGGCAGGTGCTTCAGCACGAACTCCAGCTCCATCCGGACCTGCTTGATCCGCTCCTCCACCACCAGCGAACCGTGCCCGGCGTCGTACCGGTACACCTCGTGCACCGCCCCGCGCGCGCCGAGCCGGTCCACGTAGTTGTCGATCTGGCGGATCGGGCAGCGCGGGTCGTTCACGCCGGCCGCGATGTGGACCGGCGCCTTCACCGCGTCCACGTACGTCAGCGGCGAGGACGCCTCGAACCGGTCCGGGACCTCCTCCGGCGTACCGCCGAAGAGGGTGCGGTCCAACGCCTTCAGCGCCTCCATCTCGTCGTGGTAGGCCGTCACGTAGTCCGCGACCGGTACGGCGGCCAGGCCCACGGCCCAGGCATCGGGCTGCGTGCCCAGGCCCAGCAGTGTCAGGTACCCGCCCCAGGAACCGCCCGAGAGCACCAGGCGCGCCGGGTCCGCGAGGCCGGAGGAGACCGCCCACTCCCGGACCGCCGCGATGTCCTCCAGCTCGATCAGCCCGACCCGGTGCTTGAGGGCGTCGGTCCACTCGCGGCCGTACCCCGTCGAGCCGCGGTAGTTGACCCGTACCACGGCGAAGCCGTGGTCCAGCCAGGCCGCCGGGGCCGACGCGAAGGAGTCGCTGTCGTGCCAGGTCGGCCCGCCGTGGATCTCGAAGATCGTCGGGAAGGGGCCCTCACCGCGGCCCGCCGGCCGCTGCGCCAGCGCGTGGATCCGCCCGCCCGGTCCCTCCACCCACACGTCCTGGACCGGCACCGAACCGGGCGCCCGGAAACCGGGCGCGTCCAGCACGATCCCGCCCGCGGTGGACCGTACCGTCGAAGGCTCGGCGGCCGAGGACCACAGGTACTCCACCGTCCCGTCGGGCCGTGCGCAGGCCCCCGACACCGACCCCGGGGGTGTGTCCACGCGTACGAGCTCCCGCGCGGCCAGGTCGTAGCGCCACAGCTCGCTGCGCGCCTCGAAGCTGTGCGCGACCAGCAGCGCGGACCCGTCCGGGTACCACTCGGCGCTGACGTCGCCCGGCAGGTCGATCGCGAGCTCCTGTTCGGCGCCGGTGGCCACGTCCCAGACCATCGGCTCCCAGCGGCCGCGCCGCTGGTGGCCGACGAGCAGCCGGGTGTCGCCCGTGACCGGCGCGAAACCGAGGACCTCCAGGCCCAGCTCCTCGGACCCGCCCCGGGTGTCGTCCAGCTCGGCGACGGTGGTCCCGTCCAGGGTCAGGACGCGCAGGGCGGAGTGCATCGCGTCGCCGTGCTCGGTGTGCTCGACGGCCACCAGGGTGCCGTCGCGGGACAGGTCGCCGACGCCGGCCGACTCCCGGTGCCGGTAGATCACGGTGGGCGCGGAGCCGTCCGGCCGGACCACGTGCACGGTCGAACCGTCCTCGTCGGTGGAGCGCCCCACGACGGCCGTCCCGTCCCGTCCGATGGCCAGCCCGGCCGGGTACGAGGGTGCAAGGCCCGGGGTGGCCGGTTCGTCGGGGCCGCCCGCGAAGGGCTGGCGCACCCAGGTGCCGAACTCGTCGCCGTCGGTGTCGGAGAACCACCAGATCCACTCGCCGTCGGGGGAGAGGGTGCCGTCGGTGGTGCCGTTGGGGCGGTCCGTCGCCTGCCGCTGCCCGCCCGTGGCGCGGTCCCACGCGTAGATCTCGAAGGTCCCGGTCGCGTTGGAGACGAAGAGCGAACGGTCCGGGGCGTCCTCGGCCCAGTCGGGGAGCCCGACGCGCGGTGCCCGGAACCGCTTCTCCCAGTCGGGCATGCCGGGGGTCATCTCACTGTCGCTGGTCATGCGCCCCATTGTGGCCGCAGCGCTCCCCGGGATGCCGACCGCTCTGAACGGGCGGAGAGTGGAACGCGTCGGCCGTCACGTCCGAGGAGGAACGATCATGGCCAAGAAGGCCCGTACCGGCCACCACAGCCACCAGGACTCCGAGCGCGCGCTGGCGAAGAACACGGCGGCCGAGGCCCGTGCGAAGGCCGCGGTCCGGGACATGCACAGCACCGCCGCGAAGACGCGCGGCATGCAGCAGAAGGCCCAGGCCAAGCGCGGCTAGGCCCGCTCCCCCCGATGTCTCTCCGAGGGCTGTCCCGTAATCCCCGGTGGATCGGCGCCCGGCGTCGGATGCGGTGCATCGCAAGGCGGAGGGGCGCCCCCATACTGGGCGTATTCGGGCGTTCCGACAACGCAGCGAGGTGCCGTGGCCGACGTCGTGCGCCCGCCGGGGATGACGGGAGAGCCCTTAGGCTGGCGCCATGCGGATGATCGTCCGGGGCGCCCGGCTGCTGCACACCCACGGCCTGTCCGACGTCGAGGTCGCGGAGGACGGCCGCATCGCACGGGTGATCCCGTACGACGACCAGAAGGAACCACCGGTCACCGGCATCCTCATCGAGGCCCACGGAGGCCTGCTCACGCCTCCCTTCGTCGAGCCGCACATCCACCTCGACACGGCGCTGACCGTCGGCGAACCCCGCCCCAACGCCTCCGGCACCCTCTGGGAGGGCATCGCCTGCTGGAGCGAGCGCAAGCGGACCCTGACCCGCGAGGACGTGCTCGCGCGGGCCACGGAGGTGCTGCGCTGGCAGGCCGCCCACGGGGTGCTGCACGTGCGGACCCACTGCGACATCACCGACCCGGACCTCACCGCACTCGAGGCGCTGCTGGAGGTACGCGACCGGGTCCGGGACTTCATGACCCTGCAGATCGTGGCCTTTCCGCAGGAGGGCATCGTCTCCTTCCCGGGCGGCGAGGGGCTGCTGCGCGAGGCCGTCGCCCGCGGGGCGGACGTCGTCGGCGCGATCCCGCACTTCGAGGACACCCGCGAGGACGGCCTGGCCTCCCTGCACACGGCCTTCGCACTGGCCGAGGAGCACGGCCTGCGGGTGGACGCGCACTGCGACGAGATCGACGACGAGCAGTCCCGCTTCGTGGAGACGCTGGCCACCCTCGCCCTGCGCTCGGGGCTGCGCGGGCGCGCCACGGCCTCGCACACGACGGCCATGGGCTCCTACAACGGCGCGTACAGCTTCAAACTCCAGCGCCTGCTCGCCCGCTCCGGCATCAATCTGGTCTCCAACCCCTTCGCCAACCTGGGGCTCCAGGGCCGCTTCGACGCCTATCCCAAGCGGCGCGGCCTCACCCAGGTCAAGGAGATGCTGGCGGCCGGGGTCAACGTCGCCTTCGGCCACGACGACGTGATGGACCCCTGGAACGCGCTGGGCACCGCCAACCCGCTGCAGACCGCCCTCGTCGGGCTGTACGCCGCCCAGCTCACCGGCGCCGACGAGATCCCGCTGGCCTTCTCGATGGTGACGGAGCGTGCGGCGCGGGTGCTCGGCCTCGCGGAGACGGAGTACGGCATCACCGCCGGCGCGCCCGCCTCCTTCGTGCTGCTCCCGGCCCCGTCGCCCGAGGAGGCCATCCGCCGCCAGGTCCGCCCGCGGTACGTCGTCTCGCGCGGAACCGTCCTCGCCGAGACCCCGCCCGCCCCGACCCGGCTGAACTGGCCGGGGGAGCCCCCGTCCGAGATCGACTTCGGCCGACGCCTACGCTGACGCCCCATGAGGACGTGGACACTTGACACCGCATCGGCCCGCGCCGCGCACGAGATCGCCTCGGAGTACGCGGACACGGCTCTCCTGAACCACTCGGTCCGCTCCTTCGCCTTCGGGGCCCGGTACGCGCAGCAGCACGGGCTGGCGTACGACGAGGAACTCCTCTACGTCAGCGCCCTGGTGCACGATCTGGGTCTGACCGCGGCCTTCGACAGCCACACCCTGCCCTTCGAGGAGGCGGGCGGCCATGTCGCGCGGGTCCTGACGGCGGGCCTGGGCTGGCCTTCGGCCCGCAGGGCGCGCGCCGAGGAGATCATCGTCCTGCACATGCGGGACGACGTGAGCGCCGCCGAGGACGTGGAGAGCCACCTCCTGCAGGTCGGTACGAGCGCGGACGTCTCGGGCCTGCGCGTCGCCGAGTTCGATCGCGCCTTCACGGCCGACCTCCTCGCCGCGTACCCGCGGGGCGACTTCGGCGCAGTGTTCCTCGCGCTCGTCGAGGACCAGGCCGCCCGCAAGCCCGCGTGCGCGGCGGCCGGGTACGTGGCCGGCGGCGCGGCCACCCGGATCGCGGCCAACCCGCTGGACCGGCCGCGGGCGTAGGCGGCGCCCGCGGAGGCGTCGCGCCGCAGCGGATCACGCATATCGGTCACCGTGTCGGATAGCGTGCCCGCATGTCGTGGGACGAGGACGGAACACCGCACCCGCTCGCACTGCGCCGCACGGGCCGCAGTGAACTGGAGCCGGACCGGCTGCCCGAGATGCGGGAGCTGGAGGTGCTCGGCTGGGAGCCGGCGCCCGAGGACCTGCGCTGGGTGTTCCTCCCGTACGTCTGGCCCCCGGCGGACCGCACGTGGATCCCCGACCGCTCCACCCACTGGGCGGTGGACACCGCCCTCGACGGCCACGGCCACATCACCGGCGTGGAGTGCGCCCCGCTGCCGGAGCCCGACCTGCGGGACCTCGACCGCGAGGCCGACGAGGCCCTCGCCGAGCTCGGGCTCCCGCCCCGGCCGCGGGGGCGTCTGTGGCTGCTCCGGCCGGTCGGCCCCTTCACCACGCTCGGCGCGGTCCTCGGCCACCTCGACGACCTGGCCGAGGCGCGCGCCGTGGCGGCCCGGCCCTCGGCGGCCTTCCTCGCCCTGGCCCGGGCAGAACTCGCCGAACTCGCCGCGGCCGAGGAGCTGTGAGGCAGGCCGGCCGGTCAGGCGCGCCGTCCAGGCCTCGGCGTCGGTCCGGGTGCGAGCTCCGGCCGGTCGGGCACATGCCCGGCTCCAGGGAGCCGTCGACGTAGCGGGCGCCGAGCGGGCAGGGGCGGGGTGGGGGTGCGGTCACCGGCGCAGCACAGCGCCGTCCGGCGCTCCCGTGGCTACGCTGGGGGTGAGGGGGGTACTGCCGGGAGGCGATCTCATGGGCCGGCGCCATCACTTCCACATCGAGCACGACGGGCACTCGGTCAGCGCCACGGTCCAGACCGGGCACTCAGCCGTCGTGGAGGTCCTGGTCGACGGCAAGGAGACCGGCCACGCCACGACGCACGACGACCACCCCGTGACCGTGTACGTCGAGCTTCCGACGGATCCACCGACACAGGTCTCCGTCCGCGCGACACCCGGGCCGGGTGTACCCCGCTGCATCTTCGAGGCCCCGGCCATCGAGCCGCACATCATGTCCCCCCGCCCCTACTGACGGCGGCGGCTACCGGTTCCCCTAGCGCTCGTGCGTCGCGGACCGGATCTCCTCCGTTGCCTCGCGGAACGCGGGGGCGGCACGCCCGAAGTAGTCGATCTCCGACATCACCGAGGGCCACCGCGCGCTCTTCAAGGACTTCGTCGAGGGCCCCAGGCTCGCGGCGACCTTCCTCGACCTGCGCTTCCTCGAAGCCGACGCCGCCATCCTGACCGGCCGCGGCGACGACTACACGGGCGCGCGGCCCGACCCCACCGAGCTCTCCAAGGTCCAGACGTACACCCTGGTCCGCGACCCCGACGGCACCTGGCGCATCGCCGCCTTCCACAACACGCAGCGCCGGAACGTGATGGAGCGGTTCTCGTTCCTCTACGCGCCGGCGACGCCCCCGAAGGCGGACCGATGACCGATGCGACCGCCGCGGAAGGGCAGCCCCGCTCGGGAACCACCGGCCGACCGGCCCGGACGCGAAAAGCCAGAGGCCCTCTCCCCGAAGGGAAAGGGCCTCTGGCCTTGTACTCAGCTGTCGGGGTGGCGGGATTTGAACCCACGACCTCTTCGTCCCGAAGCATTCCGGGGCAAGGGGCGAGCTGCCGAGTCTACCGGGCTGACCTGCGACGGATGGCCGTGAGCGTCCGTGGACGTCCGTCAGTGTGAGCCCCCGTTGTCGCTCAGTTAGACACTCACTCCGACTCTCAAGGCTCAGTGAGGAAGGCGCCTCGGCGCTCGCCACAACCGGGCTGTAACACCGCAGTGTTACAGCAGGTCTCTTAGCTGGGCCCTGGATTCTCTCCCGCTCAAATCGCTCGGAGGCGTCGCTCCTGAGCAACGAAGATGGTGTTCCGGGAGGAGTCTGCGAACCCAGCGATCGAAGCGATCTCATCGGGGGTGAGCCCCTTGGCGGACATTGCCTCGCCAATGCTTCGGGCCAAGGCCGGGATCTCTGGACTGAGCTCGTCGCTCAGGGGCTCTTGTGTGCGCCACCCCTTGTTGCTGAGGGCTTTATAGAGGTTGGTCCGCTTGTCTGGAGTGATCACATTGAGTTCGCGGGCGCGTTCAATGAGTGCTTGCATCGACGTGCCCCACTCGCGTTTTAGGTCGTGTAGCCGCCCCAACGTGAGGTTCCTGAGCTGGGGTCGAATGACCTCCTCTGGCATCAGGAACTCGGCAGCGAAACGATTCGCGTCCTCTTCCATGGTGAGAGTGACCTCGGATGAGTGCAGGCAGAGGTGACCGAGTTCATGCCCCAGGGTCAGTCTCAGACGGTCCACTGGCGCAGATGCGTTGATCAAGACGACCGGATAGTCGTCCACCCATTGCGAGAGGCCATCTACCCGCGACGTGCCGAAATCCTCAGCCAGCACGATGCACCCTGCAGCTTCCATCCAAGGGGTGATTGTCTGGACTGGGCCGATAGGCATCCGCCACTGCATGCGCACCATGCGAGCTGCGTCCGACGGGTCGGTGTCTACTGGGTCGAACGTTGGGATCCTCTGCTCAGCACGTAGCGACACTTCTTCCATCAGGTGGCGTACGTGCATCCGGCACATGTTCAAGCGTGCTTCGAGCTGTCGCCACGTGGTCGCCTTGGCGGTTGCGCGCTTGCGCATGTGGGCATCCACGGCCATCGCCCCGCGGACGGAGCCCGCCCCCTTGAGGAAGGACTCCGTCACACCAAGAGCATGGGCGAGCCGGGAGAGAACGTCTCCTTCCGGCTCACGCATGTTCTTCTCGTACCGCGACAGGGCTCCTTGGGTTACCCCAGCGGCCGCTGCCAACTCTTCCTGGGTGGTGCCAAGGGCCCGGCGAGCTGTAGAGATTGCTTCGCCGAGACTGCTCATGTTGACCTGTCCTCCATTGCGTCCTGCTGAGCCGATGCCGGAACGTCGATCGACGGCAGAGGGGGCGTCGGCGTTGTCGGACGAACGGGCTGCACTGTGCCGCCGGCGCCGCCTTCACCGACCTCGCGGAGAGGGATCAGCCAGACGACTTTCTCTTGGCCGTTGCGTAGCGACAGGACCGCCTCGCCGATCTTCCTCGTATCAGGATCCCACTCGTATCCAGCAGTCAAACGAACCTCGTCGAGGCCAGGAAACGCCTCCTGCGTGCCCTGCGCGAAAAACTCCAGGGCGGTCTGAGTGGCGTAGCTGCTGACCTGGCCGTCTTCGCGGTGACGCTTGACCCGCAGACGATAGCTGATGCCTACCACGAGCTCCCGAGTGGGCTCGCCGTCAGTGAGGGTGACCCCAGGGTGCCCGTCGAGTTCCGCAGTGAGGTGCGCCCAAAGGCGGTCGTGGATCCAGTTGGCCAGTCCGCGCTCGCTGCTTTGTGCCACCCAGGAGGGGCGCTCTGTTCGGTAGGCAAGCAGGTCTTCCGCAGCCAGATCGACGGCTCGCACGAGGCTCCGTGTGACCTTCGGGCCTAAGCCGGACAGGACGTCAGATGATTCTGGGTAGGAAATCATGCCGGAAAATATACCGCCCAAGCTGATCCCTGTGTCCAGGGTTGATCGGAAGGTGTTTCCCGAAGTAACCCGGGACAACCGGCGATCCGCCGAGGCTAACGCGCTGACCTGCGGCGGAGGTCCGTGAGTGTCCATGCACGTCCGCCGCAGTCCCGGCCGGTAGGCACGCAGTTAGTCACCCACGCGGCACCGTGCGCAGTGCCTAAGGAAGCTTTCCGCCCCAGGCCCGCTCCGTCAGCTCGCCGGGAGTGCCAGGGGCCACCGTCCGAGGGTCCACAGCCTCGCTGGGGGCGATCCCGCTGTAGACCCCCTTCGGCTGCTCGGACCGGTCGTGGTCCTTCACCCAGAACACGCGACGCGAGAACGTGCCGGGAGCATTGTGGTTGCTGGGCGCATCCTCCCTGAGAACGGTGTAGCCGACTCGACGCCCTGCCGGCGGTGAGATGGGCCGACGCCGGTTGCGAGCACTCCTTACTAGGGTCTCGCGGACGTAGTCGTATGAACTGACATCCTCAGTCCATACGATCCTGTCTTCATGCTCGATCTCCTCAGGCGTAACGCTCACGCTGCCCCTCCCAGAGCTTGATAGAGGCAGAGCTTCCCCAGGGCGAACGCCTCCTACTCCACCTTCCTGAGGCCATCAGGCAAGGGCTGGCCCCCCGGTGTTGCAGCCGTCTGTGACACGGACAGTGGTGACGGCTACCAGCCGACCGGGCCGGTGCCTTCGGACAGCAGCTGGTCGATCCTCTGCATGGCTAGCGCTTCCTGGAGCCAGGGTGTCTCTTGCACAAGCTTGGCCAGGAGCTCACGTGCCTTGCCCGGTGGCAAGGTGCTGCTGACCACCGTCGTGCCGTCGCCGAGGGCCTGCGGCCTGTCGCAGTCGACGAACAACTCGATACGTCCGCCCTGGGTCTTCCTGACGCTGATGGTGGCGCCTCCGGTCGTTGAATCTCCGTCAATGCGCAGCAAGGCATGCATCCCTTCATGGACACCGGACAGTCCGGACAGCTCTGCCCAGCAGTGTCCGGATTGTTTTCCCAGGTCAAAGACCCAACCGGACAGTCGGACAGCTCGGACACCTTCCGACATGGTCCATCACGCCCGGACACTCCGTCCGGGTCTTCTCGTGTTTCGCCGCACAGGCTGGCTGAGGTGATGACGGATGAGAGGGCTCACCCGCGCATCACCACGTCGGTACCGTGAGAGGCGCCCCTACTCAGCAGCGGGAGGCAACACCCCATGCGTGGTCTTGGAGATCACCTCAGCATTGGCGAACGAATCGCGTTCTACCGGAAGCGCCGCGGCTACACGCAAGAGGTGCTGGCCGGATTGGTGGGACGGAGCACGGACTGGCTGGCGAAAGCAGAGACAGGCCGGCGCAAGCCGCCCCGCGTCGACATGCTGGCGGAGCTGGCGCGGATCCTCCGTGTCCCCCTTGGTGACTTGGTGGGCCAGTCCACCCTCATGGAGGACGAGAAGCATCAGGACGATATCCCGGCCGTGCGTGACGCCCTCATGAGCCCGCGGCGGCTGTCTCGGCTGTTGTTCGGTCCTGAGGCGGGGGTGCAGCTCCCGACCCCGGCGCCAGCAGCCGTGCGGGTCGAGAAGGCATGGGGCGACTACCAGGGTGGGCGGCTCGGAAGCGTGATTGCTGCCCTTCCGGCTCTCCTTCAGACTGCTCAGGAGCTGGAGGATCGCGCGGCCCGGCGGGAAGAGGACCGCCATGACTGTTGGGCTGTCTCTGCCCGCACCCATCACCTTGCCGCTACAACGCTGGCGAAGATCGGGGAGTCCGATATCTCTTGGCTCGCCGCCGAGCGCGCCATGCAAGCCGCTGACGCCTCCGATGATCCGCTGGTTCTGGCGTCAGCTGCTCGGTCCGGGACGCATGCACTGCTCGCCAACGGGCGGTACGGGGCGGCAATGGAGTTGGGGGACGCCACAGCGAACTGGCTGGCACCTCAGGTGGAGGACGGCGACCCCGCGGCTCTGAGCTTGCTCGGGATGGTCCATCTGCGGGCGGCGGTCGCTGCTGCTCGCCATCAGGACCGACCTACAGCGATCCGCTTGCTCAATCGCGCCGAGGAATTGGCGGACGATCTCGGCTCAGACGAGAACTACTGGCAGACCTGCTTTGGCCCGACCAACGTGCTCTTGCACCGACTGTCCATCGAGCTCGACCTGGACAACGTCTCGTACGTCGTGGAGCACGGACGGATCAACGTAGACCACATGCCCCAGGAGCGGAGCGTCTCGCACCGCATCGACTTCGCTCGTGCGCTCTCGCTGGCGGGCCATGGGGATGAGGCATTCACCGAGTTGCGTACGGCTGAGCGAACGTCTCCACAGCTCGTGCGAAACAATCCAAGGGTGCGCGAGACGTTGCGGGACCTCACGAAGCAGTCTCCAGTCACCGCAGGCGCGCGCTCATCCGAGGTATTCGTGATGGCTCAACGATGCAGGGCGGTGCAGTGAGTACGGGGAAGCGGGGAGTGCTCGGCGTGGTCGGCGCGGCGGCCGGCGGGCTAGAGGTGCTGCGGACAGGGTTGGTCGAGCCTGCCATCGAGCGCGGTTGGCAAGTGGCGGTCACGCTGACGCCAGCCGCCGCGAATTGGCTCCGTCTGAGTGGGGAGGTGAAGCGCTTGGAGACGGTGACTGGGCTCCCAGTCCGGGACGAGCAGCGTCTTCCGGAGACCAGCAGCCCACACCCTCGGGTTGACTGCTACGTGGTCGCTCCGGCCACAGCGAACACGATCGCCAAGCTGGCCACCGGCATTGCGGACAACCAGGCGCTTACGCAGGTTGGGGAAGCCCTGGGCACCCTTGGGCTACCCGTGATCGTGTTCCCCCGCGTCAATGCCGCCCATGCCCGCCATCCCGCGTGGAAGCGGCATCTGGACGCCTTGCGCGAGGCGGAAGTCCACCTGGTCTACGGCCCTGACGTATGGCCGCTGTATGAGCCGAGAGAGGCCCCGCCTGGTCGTCCCCTCCCCTGGGGCGCAATTCTGGACGCGGCGGATCGAGCGGTTGACTGACGGAGTGCCAACACTGCTGACCTGCAACGACTGTGGACCCGGAC
>NZ_JBSGZP010000178.1:0-11869 GCF_053611065.1 Streptomyces sp. NPDC054840 | reverse complement strand
GGACGAGGCGCGACCTGGGCCGTCTTGCCGTGACATGCCCGCACGCGCCGAGCCGAGGAGACCCTCGTGCGGGGCCCCGCCCCACCCCTTCAAGCCCCGCCGGCGTTTGAGGCGCAGCCCCGGGCGCAGCCCGACCCGTACTGCACACCGCCGAGCACCCCGCAGGGGACACGGTCCCACCCCTTCAAGTCCCGCCGGCGCTTGAGGCGCAGCCCCGAGCGCAGCCCGACCCACACCACACACCGCCGAGCACCCCGCAGGGGACACGGTCCCGCCCCTTCAAGCCTCGCCGGCGTTTGAGGCGCAGCCCGGGGCGCAGCCCGACCCGCACCACGCACCACCGAGCACCCCGCAGGGGACACCGCCGAGCACCCCGCAGGGGACACCGCCGAGCACCCCGCAGGGGCCCCGCAGGGGCACGGCATCGTTCACGATGGGGCCATGGCGCGCAAAGGGCAGGAGCAGACGGTGAAGACGGCACGGCGGGCGGAGCTGCGGCTGCCCGAGCTGGCGGTGTGGGAGGGGGGTGAGCTGGAGCCGGACGGGGACTACGACGGGCTGGAGTTCGCGGATCTCGACCTGGCGGGGCAGGAGGGGATCGGGTCCCGGTTCATGGACTGCGCGGTGCGGCGGTGTGCGCTGGACGAGGTGGGGCTGGCGAAGGCACGGGTCCTGGATTCGGTGCTGGAGGGGGTCCGGGGGGTGGGCACCGATCTGTCGGGGGCCTCGCTGCGGGACGTGGAGGTGGTGGACGCCCGGCTGGGCGGGGTGCAGCTGCACGGGGCGGTGCTGGAGCGGGTGGTGGTCCGTGGAGGGAAGATCGATTACCTGAATCTGCGGAAGGCGCGGCTGAAGGACGTGGTCTTCGAGGGGTGTGTCCTGGTGGAGCCGGACTTCGCGGGAGCGGTGCTGGAGCGGGTGGAGTTCCGGGACTGCGCGCTGCGGGGGGTGGATTTCAGCGGGGTGCGGATGACGGATGTGGATCTGCGGGAGGCGTCCGTGCTGGAGATCGCGCGGGGGGTGGAGGCACTGGCCGGGGCGGTGATCAGCCCGGCCCAACTGTTCGATCTGGCCCCGGCGCTCGCTGCCCAGCTGGGGGTGCGGGTGGTTCCGTAGTCTGCGGCGCCGTTGCCGGGGGCTGCCCTGGACCTGCGCCTCGGACGCCGGCGGGGCTGCGGCGGCCGGACCGGGTGGGCGGTTGCGGCGAATGGCCGAGCAGCTGGATGTCCGGCGGGCGGTCCATCGGATGAGGTGCCTACCGTCGCCGGCAGACACCTCGGTGCACGAGGCCTGTGGAGGCGGCGGCTGGCCACGCGTCTGGTCGACGTCGGGGTACCGGACACGGTGATCGTGCTCGGCTGGGAGATGAACGGCTTCAACTACACGCACCGTTGCCGTCCCGGCCCCGAGAACTGGAAGACGTACTGGCGGCGGGGCCGGTCGTCACCGCCCCGGGCTACGCCGGGACGCGGGGGAAGCGGGCCTGGAGGGTCCAGATGGCCGGGTTGTCGGCGAGGCCGTCGTGCATGTCGATCAGGTCCGCGATGAGGTCGTGCAGGAAGTCGCGGGCCTCGCGGCGCAGCAGGCGGTGGCTGAAGGTCAGCGGGGCTTCCTCGGCCGGCATCCAGTCGGCCTCGACATCGACCCATCCGAAGCGGCGTTCGAAGAGCATCCGGTCCGTGGACTCGGTGAAGTCGAGCTCGGCGTACTGCCGGTTGGCGGAGCGGTTGCCGCGGGGGTCCTTGTCGAGCTGTTCGACGATGTCGCACAGGGCCCAGGCGAAGTCCAGTACGGGCACCCATCCCCAGGCTGTGGACACTTCCCGGTCCGCGTCGGTGTCGGCGAGGTAGACGTCCCCGCAGAACAGGTCGTGCCGCAGGGTGTGGACGTCCGCGGAGCGGTAGTCGGTCTGCGGGGGGTCCGGGAAACGCCGGGAGAGGGAGTAGCCGATGTCGAGCACGTAGCCGATGGTGTCACGGGTGCCGGGGCCGTTCACCTCCGGTGTCAGGGCAGGAGGCGCTGTTCCTTGGCGACGGAGACGGCGCCCGCGCGGGTGTCGACGCCGAGCTTGTCGTAGATGCGGCCCAGATGGGTCTTGACGGTGGCCTCGCTGATGAACAGGGCGCGGGCGATGTCGCGGTTGCCCAGGCCCCGGGCCAGCTGGCCGAGGATGTCGAGTTCGCGGTCGGTGAGGGTGGGGCGGGTGCCGCGCATGTGGGCCATGACCCGGCTGGCGACGGGGGCGGAGAGGGTGGTGCGGCCCTGGGCCGCGGAGTGGATGGCGGCGAAGAGTTCCTCCGGGCGTTCGGCCTTGAGGAGGTAGCCGGTGGCGCCGGCGCCGATCGCGCGGGTGATGTCCGCGTCGGTGTCGTAGGTGGTGAGGACCAGGACGTGCGGGGGCCGGGGGAGGGCCGTGATGCGCCGGGTGGCTTCGACGCCGTCGATGCCCTCGCCCAGCTGGAGGTCCATCAGGACCACGTCGGGGCGGAGCTTCGCGGCGAGCGCGACGGCTTCCTCGCCGCTGCCCGCCTCGCCGAGGACCTCGATGTCGGGCTCGCTGCCGAGCAGGGCCAGGAGTCCGGCGCGGACCACCACGTGGTCGTCGCAGAGGAGGATCGTGGTCATGGGGCCGGCTCCAGGGGGATGGCCGCGGAGAGGACGGTGCCCTCGCCCGGCGTGGATTCGATCGTCAGGGTGCCGCCGAGCTGGCGGACGCGGGCCCGCATGGCCGGGAGGCCGTGACCGCGCTCGGCGGCGCCGGTACGGGTACCGGTGCGCGGCTCGGTGAAGCCGTGGCCGTCGTCGGCGATGTCCAGGACGACCTGGTCGCCCAGGAAGCTCAGGGTGAGTGCGGCCGTACGGGCACCGGAGTGCTCGCGGACGTTGGCCAGCGCGCCCTGGGCTATGCGCAGCAGGGCGGACTGCACGCGGTCGGGGAGCGGGGCCGGGCTGCCTTCGAGGTGGAAGCGCACCTCGATGTCCGGGCCGGCGTCGAGGGAGCGCAGCGCTTCGGCGAGGCCGGCGCCGCCGGCGAGCTCGGGCGGGGCCAGGTCGTGGACGAGCCGGCGGGCTTCGGCGAGGCCGTGCGCGGCGATGCCGGTGGCGGTACGGACGTGGGCGCGGGCGGTGGCCGGGTCGGTGTCCCAGGTGCGGTCCGCGGCCTGGAGCAGCATCTGCTGGCTGGACAGGTTCTGGGCGAGGGTGTCGTGGATCTCCATGGACAGCCGCTGCCGTTCGGCGAGGGTGCCTTCGCGGCGTTCGGTGGCGGCCAGCTCGCGGCGGGTGCGGATCAGGTCGTCGATGAGGGTGCGCTGGGCCTGGGCCTGGCGCTCCATGTGGACGAAGACGGCGGTGGCGAGGGCGGCCACGGCGGGCGGGGCCAGCAGCAGGTTGGGGTCGAAGGACTTGGCCAGCTGGAGCTGGGCGATCACCACGAAGGTGGTGAGGAGGGCCACGAGGACGACGGCGGCGCGCGGCGGGAGGGTGCGCAGGGCGGTGAAGAACAGCGGTACGGCGCACCAGGCGAAGCTCGGCGCGAGGACGACCAGGACCGTCCAGGTGGTGACGACCAGTCCGAGCCACAGGAGCCGCCGGGCGGTGGGGGCGGCGCCGAGGGCGGGGCCGAGTACGTAGAGCAGGGCCAGGACGATGCTGAGGGCGATGATCCACGGGGTGCGGGGTTCACCGGGGTGGCGGAGCAGGAAGCGGACCACGGAGGCGCCGAGCAGGAGGAAGAACGCGGTGTGCGCGACCGTGGCCAGCGTTCGGGTGTCCGGATTGCTGGCGGGGTGGCTCACCGGATGCTCCTGGTTTGCGAGGGGTGCGTTCATTGTCGCCCGCGGCGGCGCTGCCGGGGCTCGGCCCCGGACCCCGCGCCTCGAACGCCGTGGGGCTGGGAGAGGGGGGCTCGGCCCAGGACCCCGCGTCTCGGAGACCGGCGGGACCGGAAGCGCCGACGGGGCCGTGACCAGGAAATACCTCTCCGGACGCGGTGCGCATCGACCGATCGGATGACCCGCGGGTCAGCCGGTGCGGTGGGCGGGGCGAGCCGGTACGGGGACGGGGTGAGGGGGGTTTCGCGCCGAGGCTTGGAGCAGTGAAGGAGCCGGTCCGACCGGCCCGGACCGACCCGGTGCCGACCCGGTGCCGACCCCGTGCCACCGTTCTCAGGAGCAGAGATGAACACCCGCACCCGCGTTCTCACCGGTACCGCCCTCGCCGTCGCCCTGGGCGCCGGAGCCTTCGGTGCCGTGAGCGCCAGCGCGACCCCCGCCTCCGACGCCGTCTCGGCGTCCGTCGCCTCGGTCCCCTCGAAGAAGGACGGGCCGGGCGACAAGAACGTCACCACGACGACGCACCTCACCGTAGACGCCGCGACCCGCGCCGCCCAGGCCGCGCTGAAGGCCGCCGAGTCCGAGAACCAGAAGGTGACGGTCGCCGTCGTCGACCGCAACGGCAACACCATCGTCACTCTGCGTGGCGACGGCGCGGGTCCGCAGTCCTACGACTCGGCGCAGCGCAAGGCCTTCACCGCAGTGTCCTGGAACGCCCCGACCTCGGTGCTCGTGGGCCGACTGGCCCAGACCCCGAACCTGAAGGACATCCCCGGCACCCTCTTCCTCGGCGGTGGCACCCCGGTCCAGGCGGACGGCGCGCCCATCGCCGGTATCGGTGTGGCCGGCGCCCCGAGCGGTGACCTGGACGAGAAGTTCGCCAAGGCCGGCGTGGACGCGCTCGGCAAGTAACCCGCGGAGTCGGCCCGCCTAGGATCGAGTGCGTGGAACTCCGTGCTCTCTCCCGTCTCGCCGCCCCTGCCGTCGCCGCCCTGCTCGCCCTCACCACGGGGTGTACGGGAGACACGGTGCAGGGGCGGCCGGGTGCGTCGGGGCTGCGTGATCCGTACTTCCCCCGGGCGGGCAACGGCGGTTACCAGGTCGACCACTACGCGCTGGACCTGGACTACGACCCCGCCGACGGGCAGCTGCACGGTACGGCCGTGATCACCGCCCGCGCCGAGCAGCCGCTCAGCTCCTTCAACCTGGATCTCAGCGGCATGGACGTCGAGGGCGTGACCGTCCAGGGCGAGGGGGCCCGGTACAACCGGACCGGCAACGAGCTGACGGTGCGCCCGGTCGAGGACCTGGCGAAGGGCGAGGTCTTCCGTACGGAGGTCGACTACAGCGGGAAGCCGAAGCCCCTCACGGATCCGGACGGCACCAAGGAGGGCTGGATCACCACGGAGGACGGCGCGGTCGCCGTCGGCGAGCCGGTCGGTTCGATGACATGGTTCCCCGGCAACCACCACCCCGGTGACAAGGCCGCGTACGACATCACCCTCACCGTTCCGCGCGGCTACGAGGCGGTGTCGAACGGCGAACTGCGCTCCCGTACCGAAGACGCCGACGGGCGGACCGTGTTCGCGTGGCACAGTCCGGAGCCGATGGCGAGCTATCTGGCGACCGCCGCTGTCGGGCGGTACAAGGTGACGACCGGGCGGACGCCCTCGGGGGTCCGCCTCTACAGCGCCGTGGCGCCCGGGGAGGAGGCCCCGAGCACCGGTCCGCTCGGGCGGCTGCCGGAGATGGTGGAGTGGGGCAGCGGGCGGTTCGGCCCGTACCCCTTCGCCTCGGCGGGTGCGATCGTGGTGCCCGCCGGGACCCTCACCTACGCGCTGGAGACCCAGGGCCGGCCCGTCTACTCCGGCGCTCCGAGCGAGGAGCTCGTGGTGCACGAGCTCGCGCACCAGTGGTTCGGCGATTCGGTGTCGCCGAAAACCTGGAAGGACATGTGGCTCAACGAGGGTTTCGCGACCTACGCCGAGTGGCTGTGGGCCGAGGACCACGGCGGGCCCACGGCACAGGAGCACTTCGAGGCGTTCCTGGCCGGGGACACGGACGTGGACAAGGACGCCGCCGGCGCCTGGGACGCCTTCCCGCCCGCCTCGCCGCCCGGGCCCCGGGACCTCTCCGCGGAACCGGTCTACTACCGCGGTGCGATGGTCCTGCACCGGATCCGGCAGGAGGTGGGCGACGAGAAGTTCTTCGCCCTGGTGCGCGGCTGGGCCGCCGACCACCGGCACGGGAACGCGAGCACGGCCGATTTCACCGCCTACGCCGAGGAGAAGACGGGGCACGGCCTGAAGAAGGTCTGGGACGTGTGGCTGTACGGGAAGGACCGCCCCACGTAGGGATCCGGTTCGCTACGGGGCTTCGAGCGGTTTGCGCAGCACGGTGCAGTCGCGGCCCATCTCGCGGTCCTCGGCCCGGCGCAGGGTGACGTACCCCTGGGCCTGCCAGAAGGCGAGGGCCTTGGGGTTGTTGTCCAGTACGGCGATCCGTACGCCCGCGCGTCCGGCGGCGCGGAAGCGGTCCTCGACCAGGGTGGCCACGGCGCGGCCGTATCCCTCGCGGTGCGCGGTGGCGTCGATGAGCAGCAGGCCGATCCACGGGTCCGGGTCGTCGGCGGCGGGTGCCTGCGCGAGGGTGGCGGCCAGCCCGACGAGGCGGCCGGCGGACCGGGCGAGGAGCACCTCGGCGCTGTCGTGGGCGAGTTCACCGGCGAGCGCGGCGGCGACCTGTTCGACCGTGATGCGGTCCGGGTCGGGGAAGTCCCCGCTGAGTTCGAAGAACGCGTGGTTCGTCGAGTAGAGGGCGGCGATCTCGGTGAGTACCGGACCGGGGAGGGCGCCGTCGACGGGGACGAGCGGTTGCAGGATCACCTGTCGAACGGTAGCGAAGCCCCCTCCCCGGACGGCCGGGAGGGGGGCTTCACCAGCGCTGGTGTCCGGCGGTGCCGGACCTCGCGTTCCTAGACGTTGACGCCGAAGTCCTGCGCGATGCCGGTGAGGCCGGAGGCATAACCCTGGCCGACCGCGCGGAACTTCCACTCGGCGCCGTTGCGGTAGAGCTCGCCGAAGACCATGGCGGTCTCGGTCGCCGCGTCCTCGGAGAGGTCGTAGCGGGCGATCTCGGCGCCGCCGGCCTGGTTCACGACGCGGATGTACGCGTTGCGGACCTGGCCGAAGTTCTGGCTGCGGGCCTCGGCGTCGTAGATGGAGACCGGGAAGACGATCTTGTCCACGTCGGCCGGGAGGCCGGCGAGGTTGACGTTGATGGCCTCGTCGTCGCCCGCGCCCTCGCCGGTGCGGTTGTCACCGGTGTGGACGATGGTCTGGTCCGGGGTGGACTTGTTGTTGAAGAAGACGAAGTGGCCGTCGGAGACGACCTTGCCCGTCGGGTTGACCGCGATCGCCGAGGCGTCGAGGTCGAAGTCGACACCGGTCGTCGTACGGACGTCCCAGCCGAGGCCGACCGTGACGGCAGCGAGGCCCGGGGCCTCCTTCGTGAGCGAGACGTTGCCGCCCTTGGACAGGCTGACAGCCATGGGAATGTCCCTTTCCTCATCCAACATGCACGTACAGGCGGTCAAACTACCGCTGCCTCCTATAACGCGACGAGAGGCCGGTCGGGTTCCCGTCGTGAATTGTCCGTGACGGCGGATCTCCGCGGCCGGATGCGGTGGGCGGTAAATACGGGTGACGGCGGCCGGGCCGGGGGCGGATCATAGGGGCATGCCTGGTCCTTATGTCATCCGCGGTTCGGTCGTGCTCCCCGAGGGAGAGCTCGCCTGGCGGTTCTCGCGATCCTCGGGGCCCGGCGGTCAGCACGTGAACACCTCGGACTCGCGCGCGGAGCTGCTGTTCGACCTGGCGGCCACCAAGGCGCTGCCCGAGGTGTGGAAGGAGCGGGCGCTGGAGCGGCTCGCGGCGCGGCTGGTGGACGGGGTGGTGACCGTACGGGCCTCCGAGCACCGCTCGCAGCTGCGCAACCGGGAGATGGCGCTGGTCCGGCTGGCCTCGCTGCTGGCCGAGGCGACGGCGCCGCCGCCGAAGCAGCGCCGGGCGACGAAGATCCCGCGCGGGATCAACGAGCGCCGGCTGCGTGAGAAGAAGGCGCGGGCCGAGACCAAGCGCGGCCGCACGGGCCGGGACTGGTAGCCCCGCCCGTGCCCGCTTACGCGTCCCACCCGCCGTACGAGCGCTACGAGCGCTGCGAGCGCTACGAGCGCTACGAGCCCAGGTGCCGGTAGCGCCCGCGGAAGTACGTGAGCGGCTGCCCGTCCGGGGACGGCAGGCCGGCCGTCAGGACCCGGCCGACGACCAGGGTGTGGTCGCCCGCCTCGACGCGGTTCTCCGTGCGGCATTCCAGGGTGGCCAGGGCGCCGCTCAGCAGGGGTGCGCCGGAGGCCTCGCCGCGTACGTACGCCAGGTCGGCGAAGAGCAGCCGGTCGCTGATGCGGCCCTTCATCGCGAAGCGGCCCGCCACCTGGAGCTGGTGGTCGGCGAGGACCGACACCGCCCACAGGGGCTGTTCCGCCAGCAGGTCGTCCATCCGGGAGCCCTCGCGCAGGCTCACCAGGACCAGCGGCGGGTCCAGGGACACGGACATGAAGGCGGTCGCCGTCATGCCGACGTCCTCGCCGCGCGGACCGTCCGCCGTCAGCGGGGGCTCGTGTGCGGTGATCAGGCATACGCCCGCCGCCAGCCGGGACATCGCGGCCCGGAACTCGTCATTGCTCACTCCCTCAGCATGGGGGGTTCCGTGGGACGCGGTGGGTACGGGGGTCGTCTTCAGCACGCTGAAACGCTAATCTCGCCCTTCCGCGCCGTACATCGGGCCCTGGTCCGAGTCGCGTCCCCGCCCCTTGGCCTAGGCCCGGGCGTATCGTTTGCTCTCGGGAAGGCGAGGGAGCGCTCCCAGTCGTGCGTGACCCCACAGCGCTCCGATATTCACCTGATGTGACTTGAGTCACAGAGGGCAAGATTTGTTGACCCTGTGTACCTGCCGCACAGCTCACTGTGATTCAGTGGACGGGACACCGCAACGAAACGCCGATGACAAACCTGGAGTTGCTGTCGAGGTCTCGGGGAGAGCGAGCAATGGAGACCGAGTCGGAGCCGTACGTCCGTCTTGCGACCCTGCGGCAGCTGCACCGGGTGGTGGCCGAACTCAACACGGCCCGGAGCCTGGCGGATACTCTGCAGACCGTCGTGGACGGCATCGTCGTGGGCCTCGGCTACGAACTCGCCTGTGTCAACCTCGTTCGCCCGGACGGTGATCTCGTCGTCGCGGCCTTCGCCGGCGACCCCGCCGCGGAGGCCCTCATCACCGGCCGCGTCGGCTCCCGCGCCTCCTGGGAACGCCGCCTGACGATGGGTGAGAACTGGGACGGACTCAGGTTCATCCCGCACACCGAGGGCTGGGTCCTCATGGAGGACGACGTCCCCCAGTGGCACACCGACGGCCCCGATCCGCGGTTCGAGGACGAGTGGCACCCCGAGGACCGGCTCTACGCGCCCATGTACGCGTCCGGTGGGGAACTTCTGGGTGTCATTTCGGTGGACAGACCGCGCAACGGCCGCCGGCCCGGCGCCTGGGGCCGCGAAGCGCTCCAGATGTACGCCTTCCAGGCGGCGATTGCCATCAGCAATGCCAGGCTCCGGGCGAACATGCAGCGCGCCCTCGTCCGGCTGGAGCGCGAGCAGCAGGCGCTGCGGGCCAGTGAAGAGTCGTTCCGCCAGGCCTTCGAGTACGCGCCCAGCGGCATGGCCATCGCCGAGATGGGCGGGGACCAGCACGGCCGGCTGCTGCGGACCAACGACGCGCTGTGCCGGCTGCTCGGACGGCCCGCTTCCGTCCTGCGCCGCTACTCCTTCTCCGACCTGGTCCATCCGGAGGACATCGGCACCCTGCTGCGGACCTCCGCCGAGGGCGGGCGGGCCGAGCTGCGCCTGGGCCGCCGCGACGGCACGTATGTATGGGTCTCGCTGCGCAACTCGGTCGTCGCCGACGCCGCCGACGGGCCCCGGTTCCTGCTCACGCACGTCGAGGACATCGAGGAGCGCAAGCGGCACGAGCTCCAGCTCGCCCACCGCGCCAGCCACGACTCGCTGACCGGCCTTCCCAACAGCGCCGAACTGCGGGCCCGGCTCGGCGCCCGGCTGTGCCGTAGGCCGCAGTCCGTACGGGCCACGGCGGTCGAGGCGCTGGACGCGGCCTTCGAGGGGCGCGACGGATACGACGGCCACGCGGCGCACGGGGGACACGCGGCGCACGCCGGGCACGACGGGCACCCGGTGGGGGCGGAGGCGGGTGGTGCCGGTGAGCACGGGTTTCGTGCCGACGGCTCCGACCGGTTCCCCGGAGCCGACCCATTCGAATTCCCCGGGGCGCCGCCCGCCCCGTCGGACGGTCCGTACGACCACCACGTCCACACGGTGGCGCCCGCGACCGACATCGACGACGGGACGAAGGGGCTCGCGGTCCTCTTCTGCGACCTGGACGGCTTCAAGTCGATCAACGACCGGTTCGGGCACCACACGGGCGACGCGGTCCTGATCGAGGTTGCCCGGCGGCTGACGACCGGCGTCAGGGACGGTGACACCGTCGCTCGGCTGGGTGGTGATGAATTCGTCGTCCTGGCCGACGGCCTGGGCGCCGCCGATGCCGCCGACCTCGCCGTCCGGCTGCGCAACGCGATCATCCCGCCGATCCGGGTGGACGGCCGCGCGGTGCGGGTGGGGGCCAGTTTCGGCATCGGCTGGGCCAGCTGCGGGATGTCCGCCGACGAGGTACTGCGCTCTGCCGACCAGCGGATGTATATCGAGAAAAGGTCCCGGTCGAAGGCCCATCGCCGAGCGGGATGAGGCGGTCTGCCGCTCGTGGGCGCACGTGTTCGGGGTAGGCTCCCGGGGGTCGAAAGGAGTGACCTGCGATGACGACGCCCGCGAACAACGGCCCGCACGGTGGGGCGAACAAGCCCGAGGACGACGATCCGTTCGGCTACCTCTACGAGGACGGCCAGGCGGCCGGAGCCACCCCGCCCGCGTCGGGCGGTGGATACGGCTACCCGGGCGCGTCGGCCGGCGGTCATTCCGGACCCCAGCCCGGCGTCCCGCGCACCTCGCACCACCAGGTGCGTACGGTCGGCGAGCGCAGGAACGGCGGCCAGCGCGGCCCCCTCCCGCACCAGCAGGGCCCCGCGCAGCAGCCCGCCGGCTACCAGGCCCAGTACCAGGCCCCGGAAGCCCTCCACGCGGGCGGATACGGCGTTCCGGCGCAGCAGACGCAGACGCAGACGGTCGGCCAGCCGGGCGGTCACGGGGGCGGTCGTGGCGGTGGCGGCGGGTCCAGCCGGCGCGGCCTGTTGATCGCGGCTGTCGCGGTGGTCGCCGTGGTCGTGATCGGCATCGTTGCGGCCCTGCAGTTCGGCGACAAGGACAAGGGCAAGGAAGAGCCCTCCGCGAACGGTGGCCAGCAGTCGGCGGCCCCCCAGAACCCGGCCAGCCCGGCCCCGAGCAGCCCGAAGCCCTCGCAGGCCCCGCTGCCGAAGGGCGAGGCGGCCGGTGCGGGCATGGTGCTGACCGGTGGTGCGCGGCTGGAGAGCACGGTGCCCGGTTCGAAGAGCTCGGGCGGCCAGTACGTCGCCGGCTTCAACCAGCCCGGTGCGGCGCTCACCTGGACGGTGGACGTGCCGGAGGCGGGTGAGTACACGCTGTTCGTCAACTACGGCGTTCCCGGCAAGCCCGGCAAGGCGACCCTCACGGTCAACGGTCAGAGCCCGAACCAGTCGCTGAACCTGGACAACTTCGCCAAGGCGGCGGACGGCGCCTGGGACAAGGGCTGGACGCGCACCTTCGCGTTCATCACCCTCAAGAAGGGTACGAACGCGATGAAGATCTCGTGCGAGCCCGGCAACCAGTGCGACGCCATCTTCGACCAGCTGGAGCTGGCTTCGGGACACGTCAGGCGCTGACGGGGAGGACGGCGGGGACGCACGTCCGAAAGCGATCATCAGGCTCTGCCGCGCC
>NZ_JBSGZP010000177.1:0-11938 GCF_053611065.1 Streptomyces sp. NPDC054840 | reverse complement strand
GGTCTCCCCGACGCGCCGCCCCCCCCTCGGCCGGCCCCGGGGGGGTGGGGGGGTCCGGCGGGTCGGGGGGGGGGGGCGCCCTGGCCTCCACGACCTACGGCCGGGCCCCGCGCGGGCACGCCTTCCCGCCCCGCGGGCACGTTCCCGCCCCGCCCTGCCGCCGTTTCCCTGGCTCCGCCCCGACCCGCGCGCCCTCACACGCCGGCGAGACCGGATCTTCCAGCCGGTCCGGCGTCCCCGCACGGGGTCCGGGCGGAGCCCGGAGGGCTTCGCGCGGCGGCCCGTCCGCTCGGCACACCGGGGCGGAGGCCGCAGACGCGGCGGACCGCCCGGATCCGCACACCGGGCCGGAGGCCTACGGCCCGGTGTCGGCGCGCGCAAGTAGGGTGGTTGCCATGGCCGACCCTTCCAGCTACCGCCCCGAGCCGGGCCAGATCCCTGACTCCCCGGGGGTCTACAAGTTCCGCGACGAGCACCGCCGGGTGATCTACGTCGGGAAGGCCAAGAGCCTGCGCCAGCGCCTGGCCAGCTACTTCCAGGACATCGCCGGCCTGCACCCCCGTACCGCCACCATGGTGACCACGGCCGCCTCGGTCGAGTGGACCGTGGTGTCCACCGAGGTCGAGGCGCTCCAGCTGGAGTACTCGTGGATCAAGGAGTTCGACCCCCGGTTCAACGTCAAGTACCGGGACGACAAGAGCTACCCCTCGCTCGCCGTCACCCTCAATGAGGAGTACCCGAGGGTGCAGGTCATGCGAGGGCCCAAGAAGAAGGGCGTGCGGTACTTCGGCCCGTACGGGCACGCCTGGGCGATCCGCGAGACCGTCGACCTGATGCTCCGGGTCTTCCCGGTACGCACCTGCTCCGCGGGTGTGTTCAAGCGCTCCGCGCAGATCGGCCGCCCCTGCCTGCTCGGCTACATCGGCAAGTGTTCCGCTCCCTGCGTCGGCAAGGTCACCCCCGAGGAGCACCGCGAACTGGCCGAGGACTTCTGCGACTTCATGGCCGGCCGCACCGGCACCTACCTCTCCCGGCTGGAGAAGGAGATGCACGTGGCGGCCGAGGAGATGGAGTACGAGAAGGCCGCCCGGCTGCGCGACGACATCGGGGCGCTGCGCCGGGCGATGGAGAAGAACGCCGTCGTGCTCGCCGACGCCACCGACGCCGACCTGATCGCCGTGGCCGAGGACGAGCTCGAAGCCGCGGTGCAGATCTTCCACGTCCGCGGCGGCCGCGTCCGCGGCCAGCGCGGCTGGGTCACCGACAAGGTCGAGGCCGTCGACACGGCCGGGCTCGTCGAGCACGCCCTCCAGCAGCTGTACGGCGAGGAGAAGGGCGAGGCCGTGCCCAAGGAGGTGCTGGTCCCGGCCCTCCCCGAGGACACGCCGGCGCTGAACCAGTGGCTCGCCGAGCGCCGGGGGTCCCAGGTCAGCCTGCGGATACCGCAGCGAGGCGACAAGAAGGCCCTGATGGAGACCGTGCACCGCAACGCGCTCCAGTCCCTCGCCCTGCACAAGACCAAGCGCGCCAGCGACCTCACCACGCGCTCCCGGGCCCTTGAGGAGATCGCCGAGGCACTGGACCTCGACAGCGCCCCGCTGCGCATCGAGTGCTTCGACATCTCCCACCTGCAGGGTGACGACGTCGTCGCGTCGATGGTCGTCTTCGAGGACGGGCTGGCCCGCAAGAGCGAGTACCGGCGCTTCCAGATCAAGTCGTTCGAGGGGCAGGACGACGTCCGCTCCATGCACGAGGTGGTCTCCCGGCGCTTCCGCCGCTACCTCCAGGAGAAGCTGAAGACGGGCGAGTGGGACCCCGAAGAGGGCGAGGACGCCGCCGGGTCGGCCCCTGAGGACGACGGGCGGCCCAAACGGTTCGCGTACCCGCCGCAGCTCGTCGTGGTCGACGGCGGGCGGCCGCAGGTCGCCGCCGCCAAGCGGGCCCTGGAGGAGCTCGGGATCGACGACGTCGCCGTGTGCGGTCTGGCCAAGAGGCTGGAGGAGGTCTGGCTGCCCGGTGAGGACGACCCCGTCGTGCTGCCGCGCACCAGCGAGGGCCTCTACCTGCTCCAGCGGGTCCGTGACGAAGCACACCGGTTCGCCATCCGGTACCAGCGGAACAAGCGCGGCAAGCGCCTGAGGTCCGGCCCGCTGGACGAGGTGCCCGGCCTCGGCGAGAGCCGCAAGCAGGCCCTGGTCAAACACTTCGGTTCGGTGAAGAAGCTGAGACAGGCGACAATCGACCAGATCTGCGAGGTCCCGGGCATAGGCCGTAAGACGGCCGAGACCGTGGCCGCGGCCCTCGCCCAGGCGGTTCCCGCTGGTCCTGCCGTCAACACGGCCACAGGGGAGATCATTGAGGATGAGACCCCCGCGCCAGCGGGAGCATCGTCCGAACGGGGGACCGAGCAATGACCGAGCACGAGACCGCGCACGACCGAGACGGAGCACAGGTGAGTACGGGCACGACAGTGGAGCCCGGCGAGACCGCCGAGGCGGCCATCCCCGAGCTGGTGATCATCTCCGGAATGTCCGGGGCCGGCCGCAGTACGGCGGCGAAGTGTCTGGAGGACCTCGGCTGGTTCGTCGTCGACAACCTCCCGCCGGCCCTGATCCCGACGATGGTCGAGCTCGGCGCGCGCTCCCAGGGCAACGTGGCGCGCATCGCCGTCGTCGTCGACGTCCGCGGACGCCAGTTCTTCGACGCCCTGCGCGAGTCCCTCGCCGACCTCGACAGCAAGGGCGTCACCCGCCGCATCGTCTTCCTGGAGTCCTCCGACGACGCGCTGGTCCGCCGCTTCGAGTCGGTCCGCCGCCCCCACCCGCTCCAAGGCGACGGGCGCATCACCGACGGCATCGCCGCCGAGCGCGACCTGCTGCGGGAGCTGCGCGGTGACGCCGACCTGGTGATCGACACCTCCAGCCTGAACGTGCACGAACTGCGCGCGAAGATGGACGCCCAGTTCGCCGGGGACGAGGAGCCCGAGCTGCGGGCCACCGTCATGTCCTTCGGCTACAAGTACGGCCTCCCCGTCGACGCCGACCTCGTCGTCGACTGCCGCTTCATCCCCAACCCGCACTGGGTCCCGGAGCTGCGCCCCTTCACCGGGCTCAACGAGGAGGTGTCGGGGTACGTCTTCAGCCAGCCCGGCGCCAAGGAGTTCCTCGACCGCTACACCGAGCTGCTCCAGCTCATCGCCACCGGCTACCGCCGCGAGGGCAAGCGGTACGTGACCATCGCGGTCGGCTGCACGGGCGGCAAGCACCGCAGCGTGGCCATGTCCGAGAAGCTCGCCGCCCGCCTCGCCTCCGAGGGAGTCGAGACCGTCGTAGTCCACCGGGACATGGGGCGCGAGTGACCCCACGGACCCCGCGGCTGAGCCGCCTGCGCCGCCTCACCCCGGGACGGGGCGAGGACGGCGTGGGCCGCTCCGGCCGCTCCGGCCGCCGACGCGGCGCCACGCCCAAGGTGGTGGCGCTCGGCGGCGGCCAGGGCCTGTCGGCCTCCCTCGCCGCCCTGCGCCGGATCACCGGTGACCTCACGGCCGTGGTCACCGTCGCCGACGACGGCGGTTCCAGCGGACGGCTCCGGGAGGAGCTCGGCGTGCTCCCGCCCGGCGACCTGCGCAAGGCGCTGGCCGCGCTGTGCGGTGACGACGACTGGGGCCAGACGTGGGCCCGGGTCATCCAGCACCGCTTCCAGTCCGAGGGCGATCTGCACGGGCACGCGGTCGGCAACCTGCTGATCGTCGCCCTGTGGGAACAGCTCGGCGACCCCGTCCAGGCCCTCGACCTGGTCGGCAGGCTGCTCGGCGCGCAGGGCCGGGTGCTGCCGATGTCGGCGGTACCGCTGGAGCTCCAGGCTCTGGTCAGAGGGCACGACCCGGCCCGCCCCGAGGACGTGGACACCGTCCGCGGGCAGGCCACCGTGGCGCTGACCCCGGGCGAGGTGCTCTCCGTACAGGTGGTGCCGAGCGACCCGCCGGCCGTGCCGGAGGCCGCCCGGGCCGTGCTGGACGCCGACTGGGTGGTGCTCGGTCCGGGGTCCTGGTTCTCGTCGGTCATTCCGCACCTGCTGGTGCCGGAACTGCTGGACGCGCTCATGGAGACGAAGGCCCGCCGGGTGCTCTCGCTGAACCTCGCGCCGCAACCCGGCGAAACAGAGGGCTTCTCTCCGCAGCGTCATTTGGAGGTTTTGGCCCGACACGCCCCTAAACTCGCCCTGGACGTGGTGCTGGCCGACGAGGCCGCCGTGCCCGACCGCGAGTCCCTCGCCGATGCCGCGAAACGGTTCGGTGCCGCGGTCGAGCTGGCGCCCGTGGCCAGGCAGGACGGCTCTCCGAAGCACGATCCGGAGCTGCTGGCCGCCGCGTACGACCGTATTTTTCGGATGCATGGAAGGATCGGCCCATGGCGATGACGCCTGCGGTGAAGGATGAGATCTCCCGCCTGCCTGTCACCCGGACCTGCTGCAGGAAGGCGGAAGTCTCGGCGATCCTTCGGTTCGCGGGCGGGCTGCACCTGGTGAGCGGCCGCATCGTCATCGAGGCGGAGCTGGACACCGGGATCGCCGCCAGACGCCTGCGCAAGGACATCCTGGAGATCTTCGGGCATTCCTCGGACCTGGTGGTGATGGCCCCCGGCGGACTTCGTCGCGGCAGCCGTTACGTGGTCCGCGTCGTGGCCGGCGGTGACCAGCTGGCACGCCAGACGGGCCTCGTGGACGGCCGCGGCCGTCCCATCCGGGGCCTGCCCCCGCAGGTGGTCTCCGGGGCCACCTGTGACGCGGAGGCGGCCTGGCGCGGCGCCTTCCTGGCCCACGGCTCGCTCACCGAGCCGGGCCGGTCCTCCTCCCTGGAGGTCACCTGCCCCGGCCCGGAGGCCGCCCTGGCCCTGGTGGGCGCCGCCCGCAGGCTGTCCATCGCCGCCAAGGCGCGCGAGGTGCGCGGAGTGGACCGGGTCGTGGTCCGTGACGGCGACGCGATCGGAGCGCTGCTGACAAGGCTCGGCGCGCACGAGTCGGTGCTGGCCTGGGAGGAGCGGCGGATGCGGCGCGAGGTGCGCGCCACCGCCAACCGCCTGGCCAATTTCGACGACGCGAACCTGCGCCGCTCGGCGCGGGCCGCGGTGGCCGCCGGAGCCCGCGTCCAGCGCGCGCTGGAGATCCTCGGCGAGGAGGTCCCCGAGCACCTGGCCGCGGCCGGCCGGCTGCGCATGGAGCACAAGCAGGCCTCCCTGGAGGAGCTGGGCGCGCTGGCCGACCCGCCGCTGACCAAGGATGCGGTCGCCGGCCGGATCCGCCGGCTGCTGGCGATGGCCGACAAGCGGGCCCAGGACCTCGGCATCCCGGGCACCGAGTCGAACCTCGACCTCAGCGAGGAGATGGCCGACAACATGGCCGGTTAGGTCATCCGGTACGGCTGAAGGGGCTCGCGCGATCACTCGTGCGGGCCCCTTTGCCGCACGCCCCATTGACATGAGCATGGGCCGGTCTTGAGTCTGGCGTCCGAACGCTTTCGTGGCAGACGACGCCCAGGGGGGCACATGAGTCACCGCGCGAGATCGATCCTCGCCGCAAGCGCACTCGTCTTCGGAA
Organism: Streptomyces sp. NPDC054840; assembly: GCF_053611065.1. Taxonomy (NCBI): domain Bacteria; kingdom Bacillati; phylum Actinomycetota; class Actinomycetes; order Kitasatosporales; family Streptomycetaceae; genus Streptomyces; species Streptomyces sp. NPDC054840. The sequence continues at coordinate 6,343 of NZ_JBSGZP010000177.1, read as the reverse complement.
CCACACTCGCCGTGCTACCCGCCGCGGCGCAGGCCCAGCCGGCACCCGGCGCCGCATCCGGCGCCGACGAGGTACGGGTCTACGACGCCGACATCACCCGGGAACAGGTCCCGCTCGTCCTCGCCGCGGGGCAGGACGCGCACGAGCTCACCGAGCGGGCCCCGGAGACGGGGACGGCCAGGGTCGAGCTCTTCCTCAGCGGCGCGCAGGCCGGGGAACTGGCCGCCCAGGGTGTCAAGCTGGCCGAGCGCAAGGTTCCCCCCCAGGGCCTCGCCCGCGCCAAGGCCGCCGGGGACGGGGTGTTCCGCCCGTACAGCGGCAAGGGCGGCCTCCAGGAGGAGATCCTGCGGACCGCTCAGGAGAACCCGGGGCTCACCAAAGTCGTCTCCATCGGCAAGACCGTCCAGGGCAAGGACATCCTCGCCCTGAAGGTCAGCAAGAACGCCAAGAAGACCAGGGACGGCGACAAACCGTCGGTCCTCTACATGTCCAACCAGCACGCCCGCGAGTGGATCACCCCCGAGATGACCCGGCGGCTGATGCACCACACCCTCGACAACTACGGCAAGGACCAGCGGATCACCCAGCTGGTGGACTCCAGCGAACTGTGGTTCCTGCTCTCCGCCAACCCGGACGGGTACGACTACACGCACGCGGCCGATGGCCGGCGGCTGTGGCGCAAGAACCTGCGCGACAACAACGGTGACGGGAAGACCGGCCCCGGAGACGGGGTCGACCTCAACCGGAACTTCGCCTTCAAGTGGGGTTACGACGACGAGGGCTCCTCGCCGAACCAGGCGAACGAGACCTACCGCGGCCCGAGCGCCTCCTCCGAGCCCGAGACCACCGCCCTCGACCGCTTCGAGAAGCGCATCGGCTTCGAGTACGCCATCAACTACCACTCCGCGGCCGAGCTGATCCTCTACGGCGTGGGCTGGCAGGTCGCCACCCCCACCCCCGACGACGTCGCCTACAAGGCGCTCGCCGGCACCCCGGAGAACCCGGCCGTCCCGGGCTACTACCCGCAGGTCTCCTCCGAGCTCTACACCACCAACGGCGAGGCCGACGGACACGCCTCCAACGTCAACGGCATCATGATGTTCACCCCGGAGATGACCACCTGCCAGACCGCCTCGGCGAGCGACCCGAACGACCGGTGGAAGCCCGAGGACTGCGCCTCCGGCTTCAACTTCCCGGACGACGAGAAGCTCATCCAGGCGGAGTTCGCCAAGAACATCCCCTTCGCGCTCTCCGTCGGCGAGAGCGCCGCGACCCCGGACCGTCCGAAGTCCTCGGTGGGTCTGAGCGCCGCGGACTTCACCGTGGACGCCTTCGCCACCTCCTACGTCGCCCGTGGCGAGGACCAGACGGTCTCCGTCACGGCCCGCAAGGCGCTGAAGGACAAGGAACTCAACTTCCGGATCAACGGCGGCCGCACGCACGACGAGGAACTCAAGGCCTGGAAGGGCGGCGAGGTCTACGGCGGCGACGATCACAACTGGTTCGACGAGTACCGCGCCGAGATCGACGGCGCGAAGCCCGGCGACAAGGTCGAGGTCTGGTTCACCGGCCGTGACCGCTCCGGCAAGCAGGTCTCCAGCGAGCACTTCACGTACACGGTGGCCGAGCGGCCGCGCGCGGACGTCCTGGTGATCGCGGAAGAGGGGGCCAAGGCCCAGCACGCCCAGACCTACGTCGACGCCCTGCGCGCGGGCGGCAGGTCCGCGGCGGTCTGGGACGTCGCCGTCCAAGGCGCCCCGCACCACCTCGGGGTCCTCTCCCACTTCGGTACGGCTGTCCACTACACGGGGGCCAAGTCCCCGGGTGGCGAAACCCAGTTGGCGGTGCGCGACTTCCTGAACGAGGGCGGCAAGCTGATCGAGGCCGGTGAGCTGGCGGGCGGCAACGCCCAGGTCGGCCGCGCCGTGACCAACGACTTCAGCCAGTACTGGCTCGGCGCGTACAGCCGTACGAGCACCGCCGGAGCCACCGGCTTCGCCGGCGCCGGCGCCCTGAACGGCGCGCGGGGCGACGTCGGGGACGCCGCGGGCAACCCGCTGAACGCCCCAGGCGGGTACACCGTGACCTCCGAGACCCTGGCGCCCGCGCAGTTCCCGCAGTTCAAGAGCGCCCAGGCGGGAGCCTTCACCGGCGTCGTGAACCCGTACGCCCCCTACGCCGGCACCGGCATGGCCTCGGCCCTGCACGCCGACGACGACTGGAAGCGCCTCGTCCGTACGATCGACCTCACCGGGGTCACCGCGGCCGACCGGCCGCAGCTGAAGCTGGCGCTCAACTGGAACGTCGAGGAGGGCTACGACCACGCCGCGCTGGAGGCCCGGACCGCCGGCGGCGACGACTGGACCACCCTGCCGGACGCGGGCGGCCTGAGCGCCTCGACCGTTCCGGAGGAGTGCGCGGCCGGGTTCTTCCTCAACGGCCACCCGTTCCTGCGCCGCTACCTCACCCTCGACGCCGCCGGCTGCACCCCGCAGGGCACCAGCGGCACGTGGAACAGCTTCACCGGTTCCTCCGGCGGCTGGAAGCAGGTCTCCTTCGACCTGAGCGCCTACGCCGGCAGGACCGTTGAGCTCTCGCTCTCCTACATCACCGACCCCGGCTCGGGCGGCCGCGGTGTCTTCGCGGACGAGGCGCGCCTTGCCGTCAACGGCGCGGACCGGCCCGTAGAGGGATTCGAGACGTCCCTCGGGGCCTGGACGGCACAGGCCTCCCCGGCCGGAAGTCCTGATGTGCCCGGCGACTGGGCCCGGACCGGTGAACTGTTCAAGTCCTACGCAGCGGTGACCACACGTGACACGGTGTTGCTGGGCTTCGGCCTGGAGCACATGCCCACCGCGGCGGACCGGGCCCTACTGATCAGTAAGGCCCTGCGCACACTGCACCGCTGACCGGAGCCCCGATCGTCACTCACCCTGAGTGACGGGGCCGGAGTCCGGGGGTCCCGTTCCGCAGTGTCCGGAACGGGACCGTCGCAGGAGTACCCCCGGGAAGTAGGGGGAGTGTCAGGCCCCGACCGATGTCACCCAAAAGCTCACGGAGAGGTAGGGTCGTAAGCGGTCGGGGACATCCCATTTCAACTCGCCGGCGCTCTTACCGGCGCACCAACGAGGAGATCGGTTCGTGACGATCCGCGTAGGCATCAATGGCTTTGGCCGAATTGGCCGCAACTACTTTCGGGCGCTCCTGGAGCAGGGAGCGGACATCGAGATCGTCGGTGTCAACGACCTGACTGACAACGCCACCCTGGTGCACCTTCTCAAGTACGACACCATCCTGGGCCGCCTCAAGGCCGACGTCTCCCACACCGACGACACCATCACGGTCGGCGGCAACACCTTCAAGACCTTTGCCGAGCGCGACCCCGCGAACCTGCCCTGGGGCGAGCTGGGTGCCGACATCGTCATCGAGTCGACCGGCATCTTCACGAAGAAGGCCGACGCCGCGAAGCACATCGCGGCCGGCGCGAAGAAGGTCCTCATCTCGGCTCCGGCCAAGGACGAGGACATCACCATCGTGATGGGCGTCAACCAGGACAAGTACGAGGCGGCCAACCACCACGTCATCTCCAACGCCTCCTGCACCACCAACTGTGTGGCGCCGATGGCCAAGGTCCTCGACGAGAACTTCGGCATCGTCAAGGGCATGATGACGACGGTCCACGCGTACACGAACGACCAGCGCATCCTGGACTTCCCGCACTCGGACCTGCGTCGCGCCCGCGCCGCGGCCGAGAACATCATCCCGACCTCCACCGGTGCCGCCAAGGCCACCGCGCTGGTCCTCCCGCAGCTCAAGGGCAAGCTCGACGGCATCGCCATGCGCGTCCCGGTCCCGACCGGCTCGGTGACCGACCTGGTGCTGGAGCTCTCCCGCGAGACCACGGTGGAAGAGATCAATGCGGCCTTCCAGAAGGCTTCGGAGGGGCAGCTCAAGGGCATCCTCGACTACACCGAGGACGCGATCGTCTCTTCCGACATCGTGAACTGGCCCGCGTCCTGCACCTTCGACTCCTCCCTGACCATGGTTCAGGACGGTACGCAGGTCAAGGTCGTCGGCTGGTACGACAACGAGTGGGGCTACTCCAACCGTCTCGTCGACCTCACCGTCTTCGTCGGCGGTCAGCTCTAAAAACGTAGGGCAAGGCACCACGATGTGAAGCACAGGGTCCGAGCAGCGCGACGATGCGCCGCACGGGCCCTGTTGCTTGCCTCGTTATCCTTCCTCGCCCTTCGAGTGAAGGCTCAAAGGAGTAGAAATACATGAAGACGATCGATGAACTGCTCGCCGAAGGCGTCAAGGGCAAGCGGGTCTTCGTCCGCGCGGACCTGAACGTCCCGCTGGCCGAGGGCACCATCACCGACGACGGCCGCATCCGCGCCGTCCAGCCCACGATCGCGAAGCTCGCCGAAGCCGGCGCCCGCGTCATCGTGGCCTCGCACCTGGGCCGCCCCAAGGGCACCGGCGTCGAGCCGGCGTTCTCGCTCGCCCCGGCCGCCACGCGCCTCGGCGAACTGCTCGGTACGGACGTGGCCTTCGCCACCGACACCGTCGGCGCCTCCGCCAAGGCGACCGTCGCGGCTCTCACCGACGGCCAGGTCGCCGTCATCGAGAACCTGCGCTTCAACGCCGGCGAGACGTCCAAGGACGACACCGAGCGCGGCGCCTTCGCGGACCAGCTCGCGGAGCTCGCCGACATCTACGTGGGTGACGGCTTCGGGGCCGTGCACCGCGGCCACGCCTCGGTCTTCGACCTCCCGGCGCGGCTCCCGCACGCGGCCGGCCACCTCATCGCCACCGAGGTCGGCGTCCTCAAGAAGCTGACCGCCGAGGTCGAGCGCCCTTACGTGGTGGTCCTGGGCGGTGCCAAGGTCTCTGACAAGCTCGCCGTCATCGACGAGCTGCTCGGCAAGGCCGACCGCATCCTCATCGGCGGCGGCATGGCCTACACCTTCCTCTACGCCAAGGGCTACGAGGTCGGCATCTCCCTGCTCCAGAAGGACCAGGTGGAGGTCGTCAAGGAGTACATGAAGCGCGCCGAGGACACCGGCGTCGAGCTGGTCCTCCCGGTCGACGTGCTGGTCTCCTCGGAGTTCCCGGACCTCAAGGGCAAGACCCCGGCCACCTTCGACATCGTCGACGCGGACAAGATCCCCGCCGACAAGGAGGGCCTGGACATCGGCCCGAGGACGCGCGAGCTGTACGCGTCCAAGATCGCCGACGCCAGGACCGTCTTCTGGAACGGCCCGGTGGGCGTCTTCGAGCACCCCGACTACGCCGGGGGCACCGCGGCCGTCGCCCGGGCGCTGCTCGACAGCAGTGCCTTCACCGTCGTCGGCGGTGGCGACAGCGCCGCCGCGGTCCGCATCCTGGGCTTCGACGAGAATGCATTCGGCCACATCTCGACCGGTGGCGGCGCCTCCCTCGAATACCTCGAGGGCAAGACGCTCCCCGGCCTCGCCGCCCTGGAGGGCTGAACCGTATGACCACGCGCACCCCGCTCATGGCGGGCAACTGGAAGATGAACCTCAACCACCTCGAGGCCATCGCCCACGTCCAGAAGCTCGCCTTCGCCCTCGCCGACAAGGACTACGACGCCGTCGAGGTGGCGGTCCTGCCGCCCTTCGTCGACCTGCGCTCGGTCCAGACCCTGGTCGACGGCGACAAGCTGAAGATCAAGTACGGCGCGCAGGACATCTCCGCGCACGACTCCGGTGCCTACACCGGTGAGATCTCCGGTCCGATGCTGTCGAAGCTGAAGTGCACCTACGTGGCCGTCGGCCACAGCGAGCGCCGCCAGTACCACGACGAGAGCGACGAGATCTGCAACGCCAAGGTCAAGGCCGCCTTCCGGCACGGGATCACCCCGATCCTGTGTGTCGGGGAGGGCCTGGACATCCGTAAGGCCGGCCGGCAGGTCTCCTACACGCTGAGCCAGCTCGACGGCGGTCTGGAAGGCGTTTCCGCCGACCAGGTCGAGTCCATCGTGATCGCCTACGAGCCCGTCTGGGCCATCGGTACCGGCGAGGTCGCCACCCCCGACGACGCCCAGGAGGTCTGCGGGGCGATCCGCGGCCGTCTCGCCGAGCTGTACTCGCAGGAGCTGGCCGACAAGGTCCGCATCCAGTACGGCGGCTCCGTGAAGTCCGGGAACATCGCGGCGATCATGGCCCAGCCCGACGTCGACGGCGCCCTGATCGGCGGCGCCGCGCTGGACGCGGAGGAGTTCGTCAGGATCGTCCGCTTCCGCGACCAGTGAGTATGCGGTAGGGCGGATCCGTCGTACCCTTGCGGGGGCCAGAGGCTGATGCATCAGCCCCTGGCC
>NZ_JBSGZP010000176.1:0-11941 GCF_053611065.1 Streptomyces sp. NPDC054840 | reverse complement strand
ACCGTGGCCTCCAGGACCCCTTCGACCGGCGCGTCCGCGCCGGCGTTGGGGCGGCCGGAGAGGGTGGTCGCCGGGATGGAGTGGATCGTGCAGCGGCCGAGCAGCTGACGCAGGGCGAGGGGCAGCTCGGCGGCGTCCAGGGCGGTGCGGGTGGCGAGGCCGAGGACCCGCGTAGGGGTGTCGACCAGGTCGTGGGCGTCGGCACGCTCGATCCAGGTGCTGTGGCCGCCGGCCCGGGAGACGGCCCGGGTGAGGTCGGCGGAGGGCAGTTCCTGCGGGGCGCGCAGCAGGAACTCGTCGACGGTACCGCCCTCGGGGAGCGGGTGCGTCTGGAGGGTCAGGATGTCGACGCTGCTGCGGGCGAGGGCGGTGCAGAGGGCGGCCAGGGAGCCCGGCTCGTCCCGTACGGTCGTGCGCATCCGCCACAGGGCGGTGCTGCTCGCGGTTGCCGTCGAGGTCGCCGTCGCGGTTGCCGTCGCGGGTGTGACGGAGCTTGTCGACGGGAGCGGCTCCGGATCGGTCGGGGCTGTGCTCGGCGGCGGGGGCGCATGGCTGTGGCGCCGGGCCCACCAGGTGTGGAAGGCGGCCGTCACCAGGAGCGTGACGGCCGAGGCCACCAGCAGGACCGGGCCCCTCGGGCCGTGTACGACGAGATTGGCGATGGCGTCGGCGACCGCGACGGCGCAGAACATCGCGGCGAGTTCGACGACGTCGCGGCGCCAGTGGTGACGGTGGGGACGGCGGGCGGAGGTGAGGTTACGGTCAGTCATGCACACCACTGTGGCGCAGGGGTGTTGCGTGATCACGAACGATCTGTGACCGACTGGTTAAGTGTCCATCTGGCCGATTACACCCGGTTTTCCGGGATATTTTCGGACCGCAGACCCGATGGGTCGAATTCTCACGCGGGATCCGGGATCCGGGAGCAGCCACTTCCGGGGGCGGCCCGAGCCCTGTGGCGTTACTGGCCCACGCGCCCGGGCTGGAGCGTCCGTGTGAAGAGTACGCCCCCTCCCTGGCGGCGCAGGCGCACCGTGAGCTCCCCGCTGCCGCCGTCGATGTCGACCTCACCGTAGTACGGCGGGTTCTCGGACGGTGACATGTTGGCGAAGGGGGCCGACTGCACGTAGGCCGTCTCCGGGCCGAAGGTGGAATCGAGCCGCCCGGCCGGGAAGCCGCCGGCGCCGATCGGGCCGGACACGAACTCCCAGAACGGCGCGAAGTCGGTGAAGGCCGCGCGCTCCGGCGCGTAGTGGTTCGCGGCGGTGTAGTGCACGTCGGCCGTGACCCAGAGGGTGCCCGTGATGCGCTGGTGCTTGATGTGCCGCAGGAGCTCGGCGATCTGGAGCTCGCGGCCCAGCGGAGCGCCCGGGTCGCCCTGAGCGACGGCCTCGAAGTTCGCGGCCCCGTCGGGGACGACGATGCCCAGCGGCATGTCGGCGGCGATGACCTTCCAGGTGGCGCGGGAGCGGGACAGCTCGCGCTTGACCCAGGCGAGCTGCTCGGGACCGAGAATGCCGAGGGGGTCCTCGGCCTGGGTGCCGGGGGAGTTGGCGTTCCGGTAGGTACGCATGTCGAGTACGAAGACGTCGAGCAGCGGGCCGTACCGCACCACCCGGTACATCCGGCCCTCGGCGTGGCCTCCGCGCAGGTCGGTGACGGGGAAGTATTCGCCGAAGGCCTGGCGGGCGCGGGCGGCGAGGGTGTCGGCCTCTTTGACGGTGTAGCGGGGGTCGTCGATGAGCTGGCCGGGGTACCAGTTGTTGCGCACCTCGTGGTCGTCCCACTGGGCGAGGACCGGGACCTGGGCGTTGAAGCCGAGCAGATTGCGATCGAGCAGGTTGTAGCGGAAGTTCCCGCGGAACTCGGCGAGTGTCTCGGCGACCTTCGCCTTCTCCTCGGTGGTGACGTTGCGCCAGAGGCTGCCGTCGAGCAGCGGCGCGGTGGCGTTGATCGGCCCGTCGGCGTAGATGGTGTCCCCGCTGAAGAGGAAGAAGTCGGGGTCGCGCAGCCGCATCTCCTCGAAGATGCGGTAGCCGCCGAGATCGGGGTTGATGCCCCAGCCCTGGCCCGCCAGGTCGCCGGACCACAGGAAGCGCACGTCGTGGCGGCGGGAGACGGGGGTGGTGCGGAAGGTGCCGTAAACCGGTGAGGAGCTGCGGCGGGGGTCGTCGGGGTCGGTCAGGACGACCCGGTAGTGGATCTGCCGGCCGGGCGGCAGGTCGCGCAGCACGGTGGTGCCGGTGAAATCGCTCGACGGACCGAGCAGCGGGCCGCGGTGGCGGCGTACGGCGTAGCGGAACGCCTCGCTCGGGGAGGTCTCGACGTACGTCCGCGCCAAGCGGTCGGAACGGGTCCAGACGGTGGCCGAGTAGGCCGTGATCTCGCCGGACTGGACGCCCCACAGCGCGCCCGGCCGGCCGGAGCGGGCGAAGGCGGGGACGGCGAGCGCCGGGGCGGCGATCAGCGCGGAGGACAGGGCGAGGGAACCGCCGATGAGGGACCGTCGGGTGTGCGGGATCGATGCCATCGGTACGTCTCCTGGGGCCGGCGAGGACGGGTCGGACCAGCGTGCCGTCGCACACCGGCCCGGCCGCGTCGGCCATGCGAACCCCGGATGAACAGCCGTCAGCCGCTCATTCGTCACCTGTTCAGGTGTTCGGTCGAGCGAGTCGAGCGAGTCGATCCGGTCGATCCGGTCGACCCCGCGCCGCAAGCGCCTGCCCCGCCCGGCCCGGTTCTTCAGGCGGCCAGTAGCCGCGCGCTGCGGGCCGTGTCCAGCACCACCCGGGACACGAGCGCCGGATCGTCGTTCATCGGGACGTGGCCGCAGCCCGGGAGCCTGACCAGCCGGGCGCCGGGGACCGTGTGCTTGGCGCGGATGCCCTGGCGGCGCAGCAGCAGCCGGTCGCGGGTGCCCCAGGCGATGGTGACCGGCATGCCGGGTACGTCGTCGGTGAAGCGTACGGAGCCGCCCGCGGCCAGCGTGTCCTCGAATCCGGTGGCATCGCGCAGGGCGAGGGTCTCGGCGACGACCGCCTCGGCCGGGCGGCGGGACGGGCGGGCGTAGATGGTGCCGGTGAGTGCGGCGCGGCCGGCGGCGGTGCGCGAGAGCCCCCGGACGGCGGGCAGGGGCAGGGCCCTGGCACCGGCGCGCATTGCGAGGAGGGTGGCGAAGGCGTAGCGGCGCTCCGCCTCGGTCCAGAACCCGGCGGGAGAGAGCGCGGTGACGGAGCGGACGAGGTTGCTGCGGCCCATTTCGAGGGCGAGCAGACCGCCGAGCGAATTGCCCGCGACGTGCGGGCGCTCGACACCGAGGGCCGTGCAGAGCGCCCCGAGGGCGGGAGCCACGGTCCCCAGGGAATACGGAACCCCCCGGGGCAGGGGCTCGGAGGCGCCGAAGCCGGGCAGGTCGACGGCGATCACGTCGTACTCGGCGGCCAGGATGTCGATCACCGGGTGCCAGGCCTGGAGGTGATGGCCGATGCCGTGCAGCAGGAGAAGGGGTTCGCCGGCGCCTTTGCGTTCGTAGGCGACGGTGGTGGGGCGGGGGCCGAGCGGCGAATCGATCGTGAAGGAGACCGTGGCGGTCATGCTGCTCCTCGTCGGTTGGACGCGTGCGAGACAGGATGTCAGTAGTGCCTACCGCCATGATTACCGTCCGGTAGCCCTTGACTACAAGCCCTTCGCGCCTGCGAGAACATCCCATGAACGGCTTGATACGTATGCCCGTTCTGCCCGGCAAAGGGATGAGCATTGGTCTTGACCAAGGGGGTGCGCCGTCCTATCGTCGCAGGGATAGTGCAGGAACCTTTAATAAACAAAGGCGCGGAACTGCCGCTGGAAACACACGGCGAGTGCAGCGATGGCAGGAGGAGTCAGGGTGGGGACCACGCAGCTCGAAACGGCACCGGAGCCGAAGTACTGGCACCTCAAGACCGTCCTCAGCGAGGCGCTCGACCACGACTTCGCCGTCGGCGAGGTACTGCCCAACGAGCGTGACCTGGCCGCCCGTTTCGGTGTCGCCCGCGCGACGCTGCGTCAGGCGCTGGAGCAGCTGGAGCTCGAAGGCCGGCTGCAGCGCCGTCGTGGTGTGGGCACCACCGTCGCCCCGCCCCGCGTCGGCGTCGCCGTGGGCAGCGCGCAGCACAGTTGGCCCGGCGAGAGCGTCGACGGCTGGGAGCCGGTGGACGCGGCCGAGACCCTGCCGACGGCCGCAGTGCTGAAACTCCTCGGCGCCGGTGGCGCCTTCGCCGCCGACCAGCCGGTGCACACGGTGCGCCGGACCCGGGTCACGCATGGTCAGGCCGTCGCCGCCGAACTGCTCTACGTCCCCGCCGCGTCGGTGCCCGGCCTCCCCGCCATCGAGGCCCCGGCCGGCCCGGCCCGCGCCCGCGCCGTCCTGCGCGAACTGCAGCGTCTCGTGCTCGACGGGCAGGACCGCTCGGTGGAGCTCGGTTCCGCCCGCGCCGACGACGCCAAGGAGCTGGACCGGCTGCCCGGCGCCCCGGTGCTCCTGGTCACCACCCGCTACTTCACCACCGCGGGCACGGCGGCGGTCTCCGTGGCCACCTACCGCGCGGACACCTGCCGCCTCACCTTCGGCGACTCGGGCAACGTCGAGATCACCCATGAGCCGCGCGTCGCCTCCTGACACGCCCCTGTTCGCAGCTTCTCGCGCACAGCGGTGTCAGCGCGCCGGCCGCGGCGATCAGCAGGGTGACCGGCCGGGCGATGCCGGCTGCGCCGGCCACCGGGCCGCGCCGGCCACCGGGCCGCGCCTCCGTTCGAGCCGGGTCGGTGTCGGCGCCTGGGCCGGTGCGGGGGCCCTTTGGACCGAGGCCGGCGCCACGCTCCGGGGTGCCCGTCGGCAGCTCCCGCACCTGGTCGACGGGAGAGCGCCCGCCGTCCGTCGCAGTGGTCCGATGCCCCGATCGTGGACGCGGCGGCGCTCGTACGGTTCCGGCGCGGCGGGCGGAGCGCGACGAACCCGCTGTACTTCTCGCGGTCGAGGGTGTTCCGCCAGTAGGGCTTCCCGGACGCCGGGCCGTGGGACATTCCGCAACGAAGACGCTCAGGTCCGGGGCCTGAGGGGCCTCGGCGCAGGGCAACGGATCCCACCACCCGGCCCCGCCGACTTCTCGGCCGCTGTTGCCGCGCCTCCGTGGCCGGATAGGCGCCCTGACAAGGAGGGCGCGGGCTGTGGTCAGCTTTCTCCCGGCCCGTGGCACCGGCAACTCGTACCCCTGGGACACTCCGGCCTGCCGCGGCGCCGCCCGCACGCACCCGAAGAGCCAGGAGGTAAACCACGTGCCCAGCATCATCCGATCGGTGGCGGTCACCGCAGCCATCGCCACACTCCTCGCCACCGCTCTCACCGGAACTGCTGGTGCGGACGCCGGCGGTGCGCATGCCGTCCTGGACCGAACCGGGCCCCGGACCGTGCACTGGACCGTTCAGGAACACGGCGCGACGGCTCGGGCGCCGCAGCGATTACTGAACCAACCCGTGCGGATCACCAACGACTTCGCCAAGCGCCCCACCACGCAGTGCCTTGACGTGGACGCGAACGGCGGGGGTAACGGCACGGTCGTCCAGATCTGGCAGTGCAACGGTTCCACCCAGCAGCGGTGGTACCTCTGGAACAACGGGGCGCTGGAGAGCTACCGCTTCCCCGGCAACTGTCTGGACGCCGACCTCAACGGCGGTGGCCGCAACGGCACCAAGGTGCAGATCTGGGACTGCAACAACACCCCGCAGCAGAGCTGGTCCCACCCGTCCGGCGACCGTGCGATCTACAACGCCCGCTTCTACGGCGGCGGCAACATCGTCATGGACCGAGACGCGAACGTCGTGGGCAACGGAGCCCGTGTCCAGCTGTGGCAGAAGAACTTCCAGTCGCAGCAGTGGTGGGACGTCTGGACCGACTGACCGGATCCGGCCGCGGTGATCATCCTCGGGTTGACGGATGACGACGGGGAGCCCGAGGAGGCAGTGCCGGACCGTACCTACGTCCACGCCCACGTCCGGGGGAGGGTGTCGGAGGGTCAGCGGCGGGCCGTGACCGTCTTCTCCACCGCGAACAGCTCCTCCTCGACGTGGTCCAGAGCGAGTCGCAGTGCGCCGGTCGCCACCGCGGCCTCGCCGAGCATCGACTGGGCCACCCTCGGCGGGCGCAGGCAGTAGCGCTCCAGCTCCTGGCGGAGGGGCTCCAGCACTCCGTCCAGGCCGGCCGCCCAGCCGCCGACGACCACCAGCTCCGGATCCATCGCCAGGACCAGCGCCGCCACGTCGTGCACCAGCCGCTGCAGGAACCGCTCCACGGCGGCCACCGCCCGCTCGTCGCCCCGTTGGGCCATGGCGAAGACCTCGGCGACGGCAGGCTCGTCCAGCGGATGCAGCGGCTCACCGGTGGTCGACAGCAACCGCTCGGGCGTGACCTCGCGGCCCAGCAGGTGCAGGGCGCCGATCTCGCCGGCCGCTCCACCGAAGCCCCGGTGCAGCCTGCCGCCGATCAGCGAGCCGGCGCCGGGGCTGAGCCCGGCCATCACGAACACCATGTCGCCGGTGTCCCGCGCGGCACCCTTCCAGTGCTCGGCGACGGCTGCCGCGTTGGCATCGTTCTCCACCTGCACCGGGCAGCGGAACGAGCGCCGCAGCCGTTCGCCCAGCGGCAGCCCCGTCCAGCCCGGCAGCGCGGTGCCCAGGCGGACGGTGCCGTCCGCCTCCACGATCCCGGGGCTGCCGACGCCCACCGCTCGCAGCGAGTCCCGTGGCACCCCGGCGCGGCGCAGCAGATCGGCGACGGCCGCCCGTACCTTCTCCAGCCGCTCATCGGCGGACGCCGTCTCCGCCACGTCCTTGGTACCGGCACCGATGACACGGCCGTCGAGCCCGGACAGCAGCACCGCGATCCGGTGCGAGCCGATCTCGATGCCCAGCAGATGCCCCGCCTCGGTCCGGAAACGGAACCGCCTGGCCGGGCGGCCCTGCCGCCGCGCGCCCTCCTCCGCTTCCGCCTCGACGACGAGCCCGGTGGCGATCAACCCCTCCACGACACCCTCGACGGTCGGCCGGGAGAGCCCGGTCAGCCGTGTGAGGTCGGTGAGGGTCGGCGATCCGGCCGTCCGCAGTGCGCGCAGCACCACGGCGGAATTGATCCGCCGGAGCAGAGAGGGGTCCCCGCCGGTCAGCTGCCCCAACGTGTGTCCTCCCAGGTAGCGAGCTTGTCAGCCGGATCGTACTGCCCGCCCGGTGTGTCGGCGAGAAGCAGCCCCCCATCGGCCGGAAGCAGGCCTTCCCTCATGCGGGGGAGACGAACCCCGACTCGTACGCCGTGATCACCGCCTGGGTCCGGTCCCGTGCCCCCAGTTTCGCCAGGATCGCGCTGACGTGGGACTTGACCGTCTCCGTGCCGATGATCAGCTCTGCGGCGATTTCCACGTTGGTGAGCCCCCGGGCCATCAGCCGCAGGACCGCCTCCTCCCGCTCGGTCAGGGCCGCCCGCTCCAGCACCGCCCGGGCCTGCCGGTTCCCGTACTCGGCGGCCAGGGCCCGCACCGCCGCCGGGAAGAGCAGTGTCTCGCCCTCCGCCACCAGCCGTACGGCGTGCACGATCTCAGAAGGCCGGGCGCGCTTCAGCAGGAACCCGTCCGCCCCTGCTCGAAGCGCCTGGTAGACGTACTCGTCGTTCTCGAAGGTGGTCACCACGAGAATCTTCGGCGGGGAGTCCACCGTCCGCAGCACCGCACGGGTCGCCTCGATCCCGTCGAGGAGCGGCATCCGCACGTCCATCGCCACCACATGCGGCCGCAACTGCCGGACCAGGGGGATCACGGAGGCCCCGTCGGCCGCCTCACCCACCACTTCGATGTCAGGCTGGGCGTCCAGAACGGCGCGCAGACCCGCACGCACCAGGGGCTCGTCGTCGACGAGCAGTACGGTAACCGGCATCCGGTCAGCGTATTCGCTCCAGCGGCAGCCGGGCGCGCACTCTCCAACCCCCCTCGTACGGACCGGTCTCGGCCTCCCCTCCGAGCAGCGCGGCCCGCTCCCGGATCCCGCGCAGCCCGCTGCCGCCGCCGACCGTGACTCCGGGGCGTGCCGGCAGGGGGTTCGTCACCTCCAAGTCCAGCCGGTCCGCGGTCATCTCCACCCGCACGCGCACCGGCACGGAGCCGCAATGGCGCAGTACGTTGGTCAGCGCCTCCTGCAGGATCCGGTAACCCTCCCGGGTGACCCGATCCGGCAACTTCTCCAGTGGCCCTGCCATTTGCGCCTCCACGGCGGCCCCGGAGGCCCGGGCCGACTCCAGGAGCCGGTCGGCCTCCGCCAGCGTCGGCCACTGCGACGGCGGCTGTCCCGACTCCCGCAGCACCCCCAGCACGCGCTCCAGATCCTCCAGCGCGGCCCGGCCCGTCTCCTCGATCGCGCACAGTGCCCGATCGGTGAACACGGGATCACCCGCGGCGCGAGCCGCCCCCGCCTGGACGACGGCCACGGTGAGCGCGTGCCCGATGGAGTCGTGCAGTTCGCGCGCGATACGGGTGCGCTCCAGCAGCTGCTCCGTGCGGGCCTCCAGCACGGTCAGCCGCTCGGCGGCGGACGGGCTGAGCAGGCGGGTGGCGGCCGCGGTGATCAACTCGCCGAGCAGCGCCATGATGGCTATGAGGACGACCAACGGCACGGGCACCAGCAGTGCGGCGGCCCAGCGCCCGGGCACGAACGGCAGGAAGAGGTCCGGACCCGGGGAACGCCCGATCGCTATCGCGACGAGCTCCACGGCCATCGCCGACAGCCAGACCGTGGCGCCGACCGCACCGACCGCCATGACCATCCGCGTCTCCAGCCACAACACGGTGCGCCAGCGATCCCCCCAGTGGGCGGACGGAGCGAGGCTTATGGCGCTGTCGGAGGAATCGCGTTCGTACGGGGTGAGCAGGAACCGAGCCTGAAGACCTTCCGCCAGTCGCACCCAGGGCACCAGCCCGAACGGCAGGACGAGCAGCAGAGGCACCCAGGGCCACCGGGGCATGATGAACATCCATACCGCCAACAGCAGCAGCGGCACGCAGAGGTGCAACCAGCGTGAATACGTCACTGGTTGGAACGGGGCCCGCAGCAGTCGGTTCATGACTCCATGGTGGCAGCGCCCCGTTGGCGGCCGTCTCCCCCACGTGGGGGAGACGCCACCCTCGCATGGGGGAGGGAAGGGGGCGGGGACGACGGCGAGTCTTGAGCCATGAACAACATCGAGATCCGAGAACTCACCAAGCGATACGGCACCCACCGTGCGGTGGACGGCCTCACCTTCGATGTCCTGCCCGGGCGAGTCACCGGATTCCTGGGCCCCAACGGCGCGGGGAAGTCCACCACGATGCGCCTGCTCCTGGGCCTGGACCGGCCCACATCCGGCACGGCCACCATCGGCGGCCGGCGCTACCTCGACCTGCCGGACCCACTGCACCGGGTCGGCGCCCTCCTGGACGCCCAGGCGGCCCACGGCGGGCGCACCGCCCGCGACCACCTCCGCATGCTCGCCGCGGTCGGCCGTGTCCCCCCGAGCCGGGTGGAGGAGGTCCTGGAGCAGGCCGGCATAGCCTCCGTCGGCGGGCGGCGGATCAAGTCCTTCTCACTCGGCATGCGTCAGCGCCTCGGTATCGCCGCCGCGTTGCTGGGCGACCCCGGAGTGCTCCTGCTGGACGAGCCCGCCAACGGCCTCGACCCCGAGGGCATCATCTGGATCCGCGAGCTGATGCGCTCTCTCGCCGCCGAAGGGCGCACCGTCCTGGTCTCCAGCCACCTGATGTCGGAGACCTCGGCGCTGGCCGACCACCTGGTCGTGCTGGGCAACGGCAAGCTGCTGGCCGACACCTCGATGGAGGAGTTCATCGACGCCCGCAGCGCCCCCAGGGTGCGGCTGCGCACCTCCGACCCGGTCCGGCTGCGGGCGGCGCTCGCCCGGGACGGCTTCGAGTTGGCCACCTCGGCCGACGGGCGATGGAGCGTCGAGGGCATACAGGCCGAGCAGCTCGGCAGCCTGGCCGCCCGTGAAGGGGTGCCCCTGCTGGAACTGTCCGACGCGCGCGCATCGCTCGAGCAGGCCTACCTCGACCTCACCGCCGATCACGCGCAGTTCACCGCGACCCACTGACCGACTGTCCGATCCCGCACTTTCAGGAGGCATCGCCATGAGCGCCGCTCTGCCCACAACCGCCGTACTGCACTCGGAATGGATCAAGATCCGGTCCCTCCGGGGCGCGTTCTGGTCACTGATATCCATCCTCATCGCCACGGTGGGCATCCAGGTGCTGACGGCCGCGGCACTGGGCGAGGCCGAGGAGGGCAGCCTGGGGGAGGACCCGCTCCTCGCGGCCTTCTACGGGCTCAACTTCGGCCAGATAGCCGCCATCGCCTTCGGCGCGACCGCCTTCTCCGCCGAGTTCCACAACGGAGCCCTGCGCACGAGCCTCACCGCCGTGCCCGACCGCACCCGGTTCTACCTGTCGAAGATCGCGGTGCTCGGGGCTCCCGCCCTCGTGGCCGGCCAGTTCGCCGGACTGCTGACCTTCGCGGCCGGCCAGGCGTTCAGGGGCGAGCGCGCCCTCGAACTGGGCGACCCGGGCACGGTGCGGGCTGTCGTCGGCTGCGGCCTCTACCTGACGCTCATGACGCTGTTCGCGGCCGGACTTACGGCGGTGCTGCGCAGCGGGGTGGCCGTTCTGAGCATTCTCATACCCTTCGTCGTCATGGTGTCCTTCATCGTCGGTTCGGCGGCTAGCGGGGTCGGGCAGTTCATGCCGGACCGGGCCGGACAGGAGATGATGCGCAGTCAGCCGTACGGCGACCTCGGCCCATGGGCCGGGCTGGGAGTGCTGGCGCTGTGGGCGGCGGTCGCGGTGCTGGGAGGCTGGCTGGCGGTGCGCCGCCGGGACGCCTGACGACGGGCCAGTTGTCAGTGGCCCTCGGGATACTGACGGTATGACCACGGCAGAGCACCTCGACACGATCGACCGGCTCCGGGCGAAGGAGTTCCCGCCCGAGCCGGTCCGGACCGGAGGAGACAGCAGCGGCCCGGGATTCCACCTGGTCCAGCTCGCCAGGACACAGGACTTCTGGGACGACGACGGCACGGGCCGGATCGAGGCGGCCGACCAGATAGGTGCCGAGTACGGGGCGCTCGCCCAGGCCGCGACCGACCGGTGGGGGGAGCCGCAGGTCTTCAGCGTGGGCACACTGAGAGACCGGGGTTTCGGCGGGGAGGAGATACCGCAGCCGTGGGGGGAGATCGGCACCAGCACCGACCACGTGCACCTGTGGCGGGTCGGAGGCCACTGGCTGGTGGCCTACGTGGCGCAGTGGGCCGGCGAGAATCCCTACCAGCTGATGGCAGGGGTCACGGTCACCGATCCGCCTTAACCGTCGGCGGCTTCTGCGGCTTCTGCGGCCGTGCGGAGGCGGGCGTACTCCTGGGCCATGGACTCGGCGGTCCAGTGGGCGTTGAGACCGCTCGGGTTGGGGAGAGCCCAGATGCGGGTGGTGCCGATGGTCCGCGCCTGGAGGCCGATCCGGGCCTTCCGGTCGCCGAAGGCGGTGCGGTAGGCCGTGACGCCCACCACCGCGAGCCACTGGGGGCGCAGCAGTTCCACCTTGGCCGTCAGGATGCGGCCCCCCTCGCGGAACTCCTCGGCGCTCAGCTCGTCGGCGCGGGCCGTGGCCCGGGCCACCACGTTGGTGATGCCGAGACGGTAGGTCAGCAGCTCTTCCTGTTCCGCGGGGGCCAAGCGGCGCGGGGTGAAGCCCGAGAGGTGCAGGACGGGCCAGAACCGGTTGCCTGGGCGGGCGAAGTGGTGGCCCGTCGCGGCGGAGAGGAGTCCGGGGTTGATCCCGCAGAAGAGCACACGCAGACCGCCCGCGACCACGTCCGGGAGGACCACGCGGC
>NZ_JBSGZP010000175.1:0-11950 GCF_053611065.1 Streptomyces sp. NPDC054840 | reverse complement strand
TGGCCCACGGGCCGTATCTCTCAGGCACATCCCGCCACGCGACCCCGGTCCGGAACTTCCACACGATCCCGTTCAGGACCGTCCGGTCGTCCAGCTGCGGCCGCCCCAACACAGGCCGGAGCGGTGGTGGTTGGGGCGTGTCTTGTGGTGACCGCGTGTGCTGGCAGCGACCGCTCGGCGTACAGGAGGATCGCCGCGCCGGTCAGGACCGTGAGCGCGAGGACCGTCCACAGGTGCCATTGCCCGGCGTCCAGCAGGAATCCCAGCAGCATGGGCGCGATGGTGCGGCAGACCGACCAGGACAGCTGGTAGACCGACAGGTACCGTCCCCGCAGGTGATCGGGGGCAGCCTGGACCGACAGGCCCTGCGCGGGGGCCGAGTGGAGGAGTTCGCCGGCGGTGTAGAGCACCGCGACCGCCAAGACGGCGACTATAGCCTCCGGGCCGCTGACGAACTGGGGAAGGACCGCGAAGGCGGCGAAGGAGAGCGCGAAGACAGCCGCGCCGAGGGCGGCCGCACGCGTGCGTCTGCCGCGCAAGGTCAGGCGGGCGGCGGGGACGCCGAGCGCGGCTATCAAAGCGGTGTTGACCGCGAAGACGGACCCTGCCAGGGCATCGGGCATGCCGACATCGCGGGTGAGGAAGACCGGCAGGGCCATGGCCTGGGTGGTGTAGCCGAAGGCGATCAGGAAATTGGCAACGGTGATGAGCAGGTAGGGCCGGTCTGCGAGCACCTGCCGGTACCCCTCCCGCGCTTCGGGCCCCTTGACGTTGCTGCAGACGTTTGGCAGCCGGGCGACCAGTACCGCGGCGACGGCGAAGACCACGGCCAGAATCTCGGCGGCGGCGATGAAACCGGCGGTGCCGTTCAGCACCAGCATGCCCGCTGCCGCAAGGCTGCCGCATCCCATCCCGGCGTTGCGAAGGCTGCGGTCCCACGCCAGGAGCCGGTCACGGTCGGCGCCTTCGGCGATCTCACCGATAAGGGCGTGCTGGCTGGGCACGTTCAGGGGCGCCCTACACCCTGTCCGCAGGCGATCTCAGTCGCAGCATCCTGGTCACCACCGGCGCAATCACCAAGCGCGTCGACCGGCTCGAAGCCCGCGGCCTGGTCACCAGGACCATCGCCGAGACCGATTCGCGCGGACGCCTCATCACCCTCACCGCCGACGGCGTCGCACTGACCGACGAGCTCATCGCCATCCACCTGGACAACCAGCGCAGGCTCCTCGCCGGCCTCGGCGGGGATGAACAGACTCAGCTCGCCTGCCTGCTCGAACGACTCGCCTCAACACTCACCGCCATTGATTGATCACCCGCAGGCAATGAGCAGGAGGTAGACATTCCTGCTTCCCATGAGCAGCTCCCCGGCGTCGGTCAGCCGCTGCCGTGATCGAGCGGGCAACCCGGAAGCTTCCCGACTTCGACGACACTGTCGCTGAGCTCTGCTGCTGAGGGTTCGACAGATCCACGGCCCCCGCGGGAGCGGGGACCCAGGCGGGACCTCTGTGAGTTACTCAACCCCGGGCGACAACGCAGCAGGGGCTCCGCCGGGAACTCCCGCCAGAGCGGCTTGGCGATCCACCGTGCAGCGGCTCCCCGACCCGCTACGAGAGCACCACACCGCGCCGCAGCACCTGCAATCTCGCCGCCGCGCGAATGATGCGCTGCGGTGCTCACTTCGGCTCGAGGCGCCTGGCAGGTGTCCGCCCGCCCTGCACCGTCCCCAGTCCCGTGCCGACTATCGCCGCATCGGGGCCTCCCTGCGAGCGGGGAGTCTTCTCCCCTACTCGGCGTGGCTCGATGGTGCGGGGGTCAACAGCCTCACCGGGGGCGCCTTCCTGGTAGAGCCCGTCGGGTTCCGAGTCACGGTCGTGTGGGAGCAGGAAGAAAACGCGGCGGAGCTGGAGTCCGCTGTCGGGGTCGGCTTCAGCGTGTTCGTCGAGTTCGCTGTAGCCGACCATGCGGCCGTCGCGCGCATAGCGCGGCTTCCCTCGGCGTCGGGCGGTCTTGTCAAGTGCTTGGCGCACGTAGTCGAGATCGTCGGGGTTCTCCAGCCACACCACAGTGCTTTCGTGGAGGAGGTCGCTCTCGTTCAGCAGCGAGCTCATGGCTGCAGCCCCTTTTCGTTGGCGTTGTCCGGGTGGGTGCGACGGGGTAGGTCCCATGTCGGGGCACCGGGTCCATCGTAGAGATGTGCGGTGTCAGTGCGAAGGGCGTGTGGACTAGACATCTGCGGGCTCGGATTCGTCTTCGGCCAAGAGAGCCAGTCCGGGGTAGTACTTCTTACCGCTCGACTTCATCATGTCGGCCGGCGAGGCGAGCGAGAGCTCTTGCCGCACTCGGGTGGCGAAGGCGCGCGCGGTCGCCGGGCGGATCCCCTCGCCTGTGCTGCACCAGCTGCTGTAGGCGGCATAGAGCAAGCCTTGTTCCACCTTGAGGTCACCTGTGCCCCGGTCGCTGCTGCGGCCGG
Organism: Streptomyces sp. NPDC054840; assembly: GCF_053611065.1. Lineage (NCBI taxonomy): Bacteria > Bacillati > Actinomycetota > Actinomycetes > Kitasatosporales > Streptomycetaceae > Streptomyces > Streptomyces sp. NPDC054840. Next base: position 9,477 of record NZ_JBSGZP010000175.1, on the reverse strand, counting down.
TTGTGCCGCCGGTGACGCAACACTCGGTGAGGAAGCGGCCGATGTGATCTTCGGTAGTCGCGTACGCCTGGGTTGCTGTGCGGACGGACGCAGGACCAGTCAGAGGGTCGCGGGTGGCGAGGTAGCGCTGGGCCCCCTCGATGAGCCAGTGCAGGATGCCGGGGCCTTCGCTCTGGACGAGCTCTTTGGCAAGGTTGTCGATCTTGCGCGCCGCGGGGACTACCCGCTCGAAGGGGATGAGGCGGATGCGGCGCCAGAAGGCGTGTCCCCCCGTGCCGACTTCGGGACGGTGGTTGCCGAGCAGCCAGAGCTTGTGGGTGGGGTTGAAGCTGAAGAAGTCCTGTCGCATGCGGCGGGCCATGATGCGGTCGCCGCCGGTCAGGAGCTTCACCCGGGACTCGTCGAATTTGTCGTTGGGCTTGAGCTCGCTGCACACCACGATGCGTCGGCCGTGGAGCTCGGTGAGCTCCGTGGAGTGCTCAGAGAACTTTCCCTTCTCCATCAGGAAGCCAGGCGGGGCCGCCTGGGCGTAGTCGCCCAGGATCTGCGTCATGACGTCGAGGAGGACCGACTTGCCGTTTGCGCCGGTCCCGTAGAGAAACGGCAGGACCTGCGCACCGACGTCTCCGGTGATGGAGTAGCCAAGGAGGAGGTGAAGGAACTGGATGGTCTCCAGCCCCTTGGCGTCGTCTCCGAAGGTGTCGTGCATGAAGCGGTGCCAGCGGGGGGTGGGCAAGGCTTCCGGCGCAACGCTCGTGGCGCGGGAGTGCATGTCTCGTTCGGGATCCGGCTTTCGAAGAAGGCCAGAATGCAGGTCGACAACACCTCCCGGGGTGCACAGCGCGTACGGGTCGCCATCCAAGACGTCTGGGTCGAGAGCCAACGCAGGCGACGCTTTGGCCTGGGTGAGCATCGCCTTGATACCGGGAGTGGACATCGACCGTCGTCGGTGCGCGGCCAGGTCGCGGTCGCTGAAAAGGCCCGCAGGGTCGGTTGAGGGCATCTGCTCGGCCATGTCTCCGGCCGCCCACACCGCCGACTTCTCCCCTCCAGTGCGCTTCCATCGGTACTGATCCCAGTGGTACCAGCCAAGGCCCTCGACGTGACGGAACTGGTCTCCGTACATCACAGCGAAGAGCTTGGCATTGCCTCGGTCGGTGAGGAGGGCCGGAAGCTGGCCGACGGGCCGGATCGGCTCATGCACCGAGGCAGTGCGCTGCTGAGCAGGCAGGTTCACCGACCCTTGCAGTTCCTGGAAGTCGAGCATCTGCTGGGCGGCGGCTGTGGCGTCAAAACGCGTGCCGTCGGCGCTGCTCATGGGCGTCCTTTGAGGTGAAGCGGCCGGCTCTGACCGGCGGACAGGGCAGAGGTGATGACGACATGGCTGCGGTGGCTCTGGTGAGGGCGTGCGACATCAGCGGCTGATATCAGGAGCTCGCGGGCTCTGGAGTCGGTGAGGTGTCCGGAGGCAACCAGGCCGCCTGCGGTGTAAGCGGCTCGGTTCAGCTTCTCGGTGAAGCTGGCTCCGTGCGTCACCACGGCGCAGTTCTCCACCTCGGCCAGCAACGGGTCCAGCAGGCGGTGGGCGGCTGTGCTGTCGGTTTTCGTCGCGCGACGTGCTGCTGGCAGCGCAGGGTGGGTGGTCCTCTCGGCTACCACGTGCCCTGTTCGCTCCAGCTCTGCGGCAAGCCAGTCCGGGAGCGGGGCAGGAAGTCGGGCTGATCCGACTGGAACATACGTGCCTGCGGGCGTCCTGGTGGCCGGGGCGACGATGTAGCCACCGGTAGCTCGGATGTCGACTTGCCATGCAAGAGCCACTCTCGGACTTGAACCTGTCGACGAGCGGTAGCGGATTCCGGACAGTGGGATCTGGTACCAGATGTGGAGGCCGCCCGAAGGGGTTCTCACTCGCAGGGTCGTTTCGTCCTCCGCTGGGTTCGGCTGTTTCCGGAAGGCGGCGAGCAGGGCCAGTGTGTCGAACCCAGAAGTCAGGCCTGCCAGGTTGACACGCTCATGGATCGCGATGCCCGGCAGAAGCCGCATGCGGTCGGGGACTTCTGCGCTGTGCGCGTCAACGTCGAGCACCACGAGTCCCGCCGGGCCACACGAGACCCCGACTCCGGAAGCCGGCTGGGCGCCCCACCAAGTAGCCAGCCTGGCTGCCTCGGTGGTCGCTGCGTGAAAGCCGTGGCACCACTTGCCGCTGGCGATGCAAGCGCAACCTTTCGGAGGGTGGTCCGCAGAGCGACAGGCGTCGCAGTTGGCCGCAGGTGTCTTCCGCCCGGGCGCAAGAGGATGCACAGGCCAGCCCTGTGAGGCGCACCAAAGAGCGACATCGAAGGGACTGACACTCACCACTGGCGCTGTTCTTCTGGTCTCACCCTGGCGCGGCACGCAGATCGTCCTTGTCGAAGGGGCCCTAGAGTTGATTCAGTCTCTTGGTAAAAGACCTGGTCAGGCGGCCAGAGCCCAGCTGCAAGGGACTGAAGGGACTGAGTTTCCCAATGAGAGCCAGAGCCTACCGCAGGGGGTTGGTCTTCCGTTGCCGTCGCATCAGTTCTTCAGTCCCTTCAGTCCCTTGCAGGCCTGCACCAGGAAGGGCTAAGTGGGGAGCCCGTGAACATGTCCCTCCTTGCGGCCCGGGCGTGTCGGGCACACCAAGGGCATGGTTCGGTCCCTGCAAGGGACCGAACACATTCAGTCCCTGTCCAGTCCCTCCCATAAAAGACCAGGTCAAAGGGATCCGCCTCATCACGGAGGGACTGAAGGGACTCAAAGGTGCTAGTTATGAGCCGTCCAGTGTCATGTTCCGTGTCTACGCGCGCGCATACACACACACGCATGTAGAGGGAACTGGCCTTTTCAGTCCCTTCAGTCCCTTCAGTCCCCCTGTAGCTCCACAAACCCCCTCCTGACCTGCGGGTTTAGCGCCAGCCCTCAGAGGGACTGAAACAGTGGGGCGGGAAAGCCTGGATCCGCGGGTCCCTCCCGTGCTCTCAGGCAGCAGCGCGTCGACCGGGTCCGCAGTCCCGAGAACCGGCGTGAGGATCGACTGGAACGGCCCGCAGTAGCGCAGCTGGTCGAGAGTGGTGACACCAGCTCGAAGTGCGGTGGATGCGAGTGCGGGGTCGCTGGCGGCGAGGCTGCGCAGGTCGGCGATCCTGCGGACGAGACGCTCTTCGGAGGCGCCGGTCAGTACGAGCAGGAGCCGGGGAACGCCGGGTATCGGTAGCGCCAGGCCGGAAGTGCGGCCTGGCGCCGGGGCCGCTATTGGCCTTTGCGGTCTGAGGCTGGGGCGCGTACTCGTGGTAGGCGGCGTACGCGTACAACTTCTGGGCGAGGGGGGCGGTCGTCATCCGGGTGCGGTTGACCTCCACGAAGAACGTGAGCAGGGTGCGCTGCTTGGCCGCGGTGTGGACGTAGCTGGGGACGGCATCCGGGACGAGGCACAGCTCCTCCCCCGGCCGGGATTCGTCGCGGTGGTAGTGGGCGATCTCGGGTGACCAGTCCAGGGGACCGCACTCGTGGCCGAGGTGGCGGGCGTGCTCGACGAACGCCGCTCCGGCTTCGACGACCGCGAGGGTGTGCTCCTGGAGCGGGCCGAGGGCGGCCTCGGGGCTCATCCGGTACGCGGACCGGGAAAGCTGGGGATGATCTCAGCGTCCGGGTGCTGAGGGTCTCCTCCACCATCTTCGCGAGGTCGTCAGCGGCGATATACACGGCTTCCAGCTCGACTCCCCTGGCCACACACCGGCCGGCAGCGTGAACGCATCACGCTCCGGCCCAGTTCTCGCCGCAGTGCTGCAATGACCACGGAAGCATGACAAGAGAGGCCGACGGTGGTGCCTCCTCCAAAGCCTCGGGTAGCTATTCCGAGGGGGCGGCGGCCGTGCGGTGAAGAACGTGCTTGTCGAGGACGATGGTGTTGCTGCGTAGGACGGCGCCGTGGAGGTCAGTGAGGTTGCCGTCGAGGTGAATGGTCCTTCCCTCCGTGCGGTAGGTGCCCGTGTTGACGCCGATCTTGAACGCGGGGCAGTTGTCCAGGTTGCAGATCACGTTGTTGATCTGCTCGAAACGGCCGTCCGCGGTGAAGGTGAGCTCCTGGATGTAGAACGTGATTCCTGGGCGGTTCTTGTCGACGGGCTCGGTCCACTGCCCTGTCAGCCGGGCCTGGCCTGCGGCCGGGGCCTCCGCTCCCGCCACTTGGGCGGCGGCCGAGCCGCTGGTGGCCAACATGGCGGCCAGGAGCAGCAGTGTGGTGCCCAATGCTGACTGGATCGTCGTCTTCATCTGCGCGCTCATTCCTTGTTCGTCGGTCCGTGGAGGTTGCAGCTGGGGCCGCTTGCGTGACTGGGTGTGGAGGCACCCTTCCTTCGGCGCATGCCGCTGGACAGCCTCCATGCTGAGTACTGTCGGCGTTGGCGGGCCCGACCGTATCCATTCAGATGCCGGCCCCGTTCCACCTCGACAGGGACCGCGTCTCGTTTCGGTTGCTCCCCGGACGCGGTGAACACTCCACGCCAACCACAGGGGACAGAGAGAGCGGGTCCCTTCCGATGTCCGGCGTGAGGCACGCTGGCGGACACGGATTGGCCGAGAGCCACCGCGCTCATCACATCGGCAGCCACGTCCTGCCCGAGAGGCTTCCTCTGATGCAGGCCCTGCCTCCCTCAGCCATGGCGACGGCCGCCGAATTGTTTCCCGCCGTTGCAGTTTTGGATGCATATCCGGTGCGTAGCCCATACCGTCCGCTCCGCCGTCAAGAAGCATCTGGTGCACGAGTACGACGTCAGCTGGTGATGGTCCTGCGCGCTGCCCCGGTCCCTGCCGATCCGGCCGGACCGGGGCGGTTGGCTGCGTCAGTGACACCGAGCTGGTGGGAGGGCCCGAACCGCGCCCGGTACGAGGACCCGTTTCGCCATCCGTCGCTGCGGCTGCTCGAGTACGTCCGGCGGCAGAATGCAATTCTGGACGGCGCCGATCTTTCCGGCTGCCCCGCCTGCGGCGCTGCGCGGCCGGGTGACGGCCGCGACCAACAAGATCGAGGCGTTCAACGGCTTCTCGGACTGGGTCCGCGTCGGACAGCGCGGCACGGTGAGGGCGAACGACCCGGTCGAGCAGGAGAAGGACGTGAAGTTCGCCTCTCTGCTGGCCAATCTGGTGATCTTCCACAACACCCTGGACATCGGGGACGTGGTCTCCGCGATCTACAGGCTGAGGGCGAGGTCATTCGGCCCGCTCGACCTGGCTCAGATCTCCCCGTACCTGACCGAGCACATCATGCGTTTCGGCGAGTACTCCACCCACGAACTCGGCATCACCCTGGACGACTACGACGCCCACCTCGACGTCGACTTCATTGCGCTCGGCAAAGACGTGGCGGAGGCCGCCCGCTGAGCCGGTCTCAGACATCCCGACGCCGCACGACTACCACGGCGACGGTCACCGAGAGGAGCGCCCAGGCGGCGAGTGCGATCCAGGAGCCCGTGATCGTGGCCGGATATTCGCCCAGGCTGGTGTGGCTGTCGGGGTTCAGCGCCAACCGGGCCTGCGCGGCCAGCGGCAGGTGGTTGCCGATCTCCTTCAAGAGCCGGTACCTCTCGCCCCCGAAGAGCATGGGCAGGATGAAGAGCATCCCCACGACGGCGACGATCGAGGCCGTGGCGTGTCGCACGACGGCGCCGAACGCCAGGCCGATGAGCGAGCAGACCGGGATGACCAGCGCGTATGCCGCGACAGCCCGCAGGCAGCCGGGGTCGTTGATGGAGAGCCCGACGTGGCGGGAGGCGAGCATCGCGTTGGTGGTGAAGAACGACGTCACTGAGACGATCACACCAAGGACGAGCGTGATCGCCGTGACGAGGGCCACCTTGGCCGTGATCACCGCGCGCCGGTCGGGGGTGGCGGCGAGCGTGGTGCGGATCATTCCAGTGGCGTACTCGCCGAAGACCGTGATGGCGCCGAAGCTGGCCGCGGCCAGTGCCATGACGTCGGCCGCGATGCTGCCCAGGCCGTGGAACAGCGGGTCGTACCTGTAGAGAGGGAGGCCGGGGATCGGGGGATGCGGTTGGTCGATGTACGTCAGGTCGGAGTGAACGGCGTTCACGTTGATCGCGATGGCGACGACGGCGCTGAGCGCGAGCACCCAATAGGTCGACCGGAGGGACCGCATCTTGATCCACTCGGCAGCGAGCAGGTCGGTGAACCTGGCCACCGGTTCGGCGGCGCTCGCGGACGGCCGGGTGCCAGAGAACGTCATGGTGCTCATCGGGCTTCTCCTGCGAGGTATTCGACGCTGTCGGCGGTGAGGGACATGAACGCCGACTCCAGGGACGAGGTGTGGGTGGCGAGCTCGTGCAGCACGATGCGGTGCCGGTGGGCGAGGTCGCCGAGCCCGCTTGCGGTCAGGCCGGTGACCCGGACCGCCTGGGAGTACGTCTATGGCGCGCTTCGCGCCGGAGCGAGCGGCTTTCTCGTCAAGGACATGCCGCTGAAGACCATCCTCGAAGGGATCAGGGTCGTCGCCGCCGGAGACGCCCTCATCGCTCCGAGCGTCACCCGCCGTCTCATCGAGGAGTTCGCCGCACGGCCAGAACCCGCCTCCGCCCGCCGGGTGGTGGCGGACGGCATCACCGACCGGGAACGCGAGGTCCTGACCCTCGTCGGCCGTGGCCTGTCAAACACCGAGATCGCCGAAGAGCTCACCATCAGCGTGGCCACCGCCAAGGCCCATCTAGCACGGCTCTTCACCAAACTCGACGCACGCGACCGGGTCCACCTCGTCATCCTCGCCTACGAGATCGGCCTGGTCGCTCCCCCACGGTGAGGTTCACCCACTGATGACAAGGCCAGTGACAGGCCACCCCCACAGCGGCGATGCCCGATGCTGGGGCCACCGACGAATCCCCGATGAATGGGACCGCCGAGCCTGCGTACCGGTTGGGAGGTTCGCGGCGTCCTTGCCGAGGTGCTGCCGGGCGTCGATTTCTCACCGAGCGGCTGGGGCGACTACGAGGGGCCAGGTTCTCGAACAGCACGCCGGTCAACGAAGCCGACGGCGCCCACCAGCCCGTGCGGGCCTCGCGGTCGAAGGAGGCCCTGGAGCCATGGGCCTCCTTCGAGACCGGACCGGGAGACTTCCTCACCGCAGACTCTGCCCGGTCGGCCTTGGACGCCTGGCGGGCGTACCGCGATCGTGTGCTGGACGACGCGCTGGCCGCCGCCGGCCTCGCGCGGTGACGACAACCTTTGGGCCCGCCTCCCGCGCCCGTATCGAGATCGACGCCCAGGAGCTCGAGGAGATCCCGAGCGAGTCCACCACGAGGACTCCGCCAGGACGGCGTCCTCGGCTCCCTCGCGCAGTTGCTCACCGTCGCCGCGCACGCGACCGTCTCCGAGGCTGGGCACCGTTTGATGATCATCGGGGTCAGCTGCCACGATCATCTGACGATGCGACAGCCTGACGCATTGGTCCCGATGAGCCAGGGGGAACGGGAATGCAGTTGAGGTCCGGCGGTTCGAGGGCGGCGGTTGTGATGGCGCTGGCGGCCTCCGCTGTCGCCTGTGGAGGTGGCGGCTTCGATACCGCCGGGGAGAAGCCGCCGACTGCGGAGAAGACGGCACCAGGTGCGGTAGCGGGGTCGGACAAGCCGAAGGGCGGCAAGGCGGACTTCGACACCGTGTTCAACACCGAGGACCGGATCCGACAGGCGCTCCCCGACCCAGGGGCGATGAAGGGCTGGAAACCGAAGACCGGCCGGGCGAACATCGAGAATCAGCCCAAGTCCGCAGCGGAGTGCGGTCCAAACACGCATTGGGACTGCACCAGCATCGCGAACGGCTTGGCGGCATTCGAAGAGGTCGGCGAGACCGCCGCCTTCAACATCCACGCCTACGCCGACAAGAAGGCCGCTGAGGCCGCGTGCCGCAAGGAGAAGGACTGGTCGGTTGACTACACCAAGGCGGAGGTGGCACCCGTCACCGGCGTCGAGAGCCACGCGTACTACCGCAACGCCGGCGGCTTGGACACCCTTTTCCTCACCATGTGCCAGGGCACGGTCGTCGCCCAGGTATACGTTTATGGGGGAGGCAGCTCCCTGGACCCGGCCACCGTCCATTCCTTGGCCCAACTTTTCGTCCCCCGTATCCAGAAGGCTGCCGCAGCCTCCTGAACCAATCAGGGCCGAGATCGGCGGAGCCGCCGTAGGGCTCGCCCCGGACGGGCGTTGCGGTTGGCCGCGGCGCCTCCCGTTGGACTAACCGCACTCCCCCGGGTCACCAGGGCGCGCAGGCCCGGAAGCCCGGGATATCGCTTCCTCCTGGCGCCCGCTGGGTCATACGCCATCGTCCTCGGCACCACCGCCCGCGTCCTCGTCTACTCGAGGAGGGACTGACGTCAGTAGTTGGAACCCTCGAAAGCCGACTTCTAACTCACAGCGGCCGCCGAAGGCCGCTTACTCCTTCAAGGCGGGACCCTCGCGCTCCTCCTCGCCCACCGGATAGAAGAGGAAGAACGTCATACCCGATCCCGTTCTCCGGATCACCACCGGCACCGGCGGGCCCGGCCCCTTCCTCGATCCGCGCGATGTTCGAGGGCCCTCGTGCTGATCGCCGGACTCATAGAAGCCTGCACCAGCGGGCGGTCAGGGATCAGGACGTGCGTAGCGCGGCTCAGGAGACCGGTCTGGCCGGTGATCTCCTGTGTATCGACGCGGACAACACCGCGTGGCTCAAGGGCATTGTCCCCAACCATGGCTGGCCCGAGTCGACCTGGTCGGGGAAGAGGGGGCCGAGGATGCTTGGCTGCTCGCCCAGCACGCGGATCGTGGTCCGCAGTTCCTGCAGCTTGCCCTGGAGTTGCTCAGGGAGGCTGTTGAGACCGGGCGGGCGTCCCATCGCCATCTCGCTTACCTCACCGACTGGTGTCTGGTCGGGGCCGGCGAGCCTCAGGTATCCGGGATGCGGTCAGCGGCCTGGAAGGCAAAATCCTGAGGCTGTGCCCAGCTGCGGATCCGCAAGTCTCGACGCCCGGCGTGAGGCAATGGGGCTGGAGCCGTCGGCGGCGTACGACCGCCGCATGCGCGGCCAGGAGTAGCGACCGGTGCGTCAGTGCCACGCTCACCTCACCGTGCGGAGCAGACCGGTCTGGTGGAGGGCTGGGCAATCTGGTGCTCCACCAGCCGCCTTACCCGGGTGCCCCGCCTGTCCTGCACGGTGCTCCTCCCCCAGCTTTCCGGGCCGATGTAGCGAGGTCATCGACTGTCCCGGGTTGAGGGCCCATGTCCGGCGGCCGTATCCCCGTTGGCCGGGCCCGGTGAAGCTGCCCAGTGCGCCTTGGCTCTGCTTCTGGCAGAAGGAACCTGTGTGCATCGCCCGCTTGGAGCGGGATGCGGACGCACCGCAGGCTGGTTGGCCAGTCTGTTTGCGGTGATTTAAGTGCCTGTTGTTGCTGTGTGGGTGCTAACGCCGTTAGCACCC
>NZ_JBSGZP010000174.1:0-11951 GCF_053611065.1 Streptomyces sp. NPDC054840 | reverse complement strand
GGGCGGGCCGGGACCGGCGGAGCCGACCGGCACCGGCTGATCCCTCCCGCGTCCGAAGGGGTCCCGACGGGACCTGAAGGAACTCCCCTCCACCCACAGGAAGCGAGCACGCGCATGGCCGACACGTCCGAGAAGAAGCCCGAGAAGGCCGAGAGGAAGGCCGGGGGCAGGCCGGAGAACAGGTCCGAGCGGAGGCCGGACCACCGTTCCGAGCGCAGGCCGCACCGCCGGAAGCTGTCGGCGCCCCCGTGGTGGCCGCTGCCCGCCTGCGCCCTGCTGGGGCTGGTCGCGGGCGGGGCGTACGGGGTGCTCAAGGCCCCCGAGTACGCCGCCACCAGCTACGTCGTCGCCGTACCCGACGACACCACCGAGCCGGCCACCGCCCTCGGCTTCGCGCAGGCCTACGCCCGTATCACGACCAGCAGTTCCACCCTCGCCTACGCCCAGCCGCGAGCCGGCATCAGCGCCGCGAAGCTGCGTACCCAGGTACGGGCCGAGACCTCCCCCGAGTCGCCGATGATCGCCGTCACGGGTACCTCGACGAGCCCCGCAGAGGCCGCCGACATCGCGAACGCGGTGGCCGACGCCCTGTCCCTGAGCAGCAATCAGGCCGCCAAGAACACCGGTGTCCAGCTGCTCCTCTTCAACCAGGCGGTGGCCCCGGCGGAGCCCGCCTCCCCCTCCGCCGCCATCAGCGGCGCCGTCGGCCTGTGCGCCGGCGGACTGCTGGGCGGACTGTCGCTGCTCGCCCGGCCGGGCCGCGCGCGGCGTTCCGAGGACGGCGCGACGGGGTCCCGGGTCGGGTCCGCGGCCGGATCCTCGGTCGACTCCTCGGTGGAGGCCGTAGTCGACAGCCCGGTCGAGGAGTACGCCTCGCTGCCCGCCCAGGGGGAGCCGGCCTCGGCCAAGGAGAAGGAGTCCGTTCGATGAGTCCGGGCCGCGCCGGGGTCCTGTCGGTGACGCTGTGCCGCGACCCCCGGCAGTTCGCCGCGCTGGAGGAGTCCTGGAACAGGCTCTTCCGCGGCTGCCCCACCGCCACCCCCTTCCAGAGCCACGCCTGGCTCCACTCCTGGTGGCTGTCGTACGGCAAGGACGGCCGACTCCGGATCGTCCTCGTCCGGCGAGGCGAGGAGCTGGTCGGCGCGGCCGCCCTGATGCTCGTACACCGGCCGATGCCCCTGCTGGTGCCGCTCGGCGGCCCCATCACCGACCACTTCGACGTGCTCGTGGCCGCGGAGTACGCCGACCAGGTCGTCCCGGCGCTGGCCCACGGGCTGCACCGGGCCGCCCGCGGCGCCGTCGTGGACCTGCGGGAGGTACGTCCCGGGGCCGCCGCCGAGCAGCTGTACCGGCAGTGGCCCGGGGTCTCCAGCGTGCTGGCCGACTCCACGTGCATGGAGCTGCCCACACTGCCGTTCGACGAACTGGTCAAGCGGATGCCGGCCTCCGGCGCCCAGCGGGTGCGGGCCAAACTGCGCAAGACCGACGCGGCCGGCATCGAGGAGCACGAGGTCGCCGAGGAAGAGGTGCCGCGCGCCGTACGGACCCTGCTGCGGCTGCACGAGAAGCAGTGGCGCGGCCGCGGGGTGACGCCCGAGCACCTGCGGCCCCGCTTCGCCGAGCACCTGACCCGGGCCACCCGGCGGATGGTGCGGGCCGGGGAGAGCCGGCTGACGGAGTTCCGGCTGGACGGCAAGGTGGTGGCGGCCAACGTCACGCTGCTGTCGCCCGGGCTCAGCGGCGGCTACCTGTACGGCGCCGACCCGGACCTGCGGACGCGGAAGGTGGACATCGCGACGCTGCTGCTGCGCTACGAGGCCGGGCGGGCCCTCGCCGAGGGCCGTCCGGTGGTGAGCTTCCTGCGCGGCAACGAGCCGTACAAGAACCACTGGCGGCCCGAAACGGTCGTCAACCGGCGGTTGTTACTGGCCACGGCGGCGCTCGCGCCCCTGCTGCGCGTACACGAGTCGCAGGTGACGGGGCGCGAGCGGGCGGTGGACGCACTGCGGGAGGCACTGCCGGCCGCCATGAACTGGCGGGCGCGGCTCAACGAACTGCGGGTGTGATGACCCGACCAGAAGGGCCAGAGGCCGGAGTCCTTGCCGAAGTCCAGCTTGACGCAGACGGACTGCGTGCCGACCAGCTTGGAGAGCCACTCGCCGACGTTGAGCGGCACGCACCAGTGCTTGCTGTTGACCGGCGGCGGTGTGGGCTGCGGCAGGGGCTTCGGTGGCGTGGGCTCGGGCTTCGGCGTGGGCGGACCCGGGACGACCGGCGTGTGCGTCGGGACCGCCGGCGAGGGCTTGGGGGTGGGCTCGGCGTCGGGGTCGGGGTCGGGGTCGGGGTCGGGGACCTGCGGTGTCGGGACGAGCGGGCTGGGCGTGACCGGCAGCGGGAGCACGGGCGTCGGGACCACCGGCGTGGGTGTCGGGACCACGGGCGTCGGGACCTGAGGCGTGGGCGCCTGGGGCGTCGGGGTCTGCGGGGTCGGGCCGACCGGCGAGGGCACCACGGGGGTGGGGACCACGGGGGTCGGGACCACGGGGGTCTGGACCACCGGGGTCGGCACCACGGGCGTGGGTACCACCGGGAGCTCCCCAGCTTTCCTGAATCGGTGTGCCCACCCAAGACGTTAGGCGTCAGATCTGACGAATGGCCTGTCCGGTGACTGCCGCGTTGACCATTCGCAGGTGCGCACCACCCCCGCTTGGTCCGACTAGGTGAAAGACACCGTTGCCATGCACGCGTATCTCAACCATGTGCCCGCCGTTGTGCTCAGACTCGATCGCAATCCGTTCCACCACGGAACCCTCGGCGCCGTCAGATCGCTCGGCCGCAAGGGCGTGGAGGTCCATGCCGTCGTCGAGGCCGGGGGAGGGCCCATGGGGCGTTCGCGATATCTGCGCGCCGTGCATCCCGGGCCGGCGGGCGGGCTGGACCCCGAGGCGCCCGAGGCGCTGCTGGAGTGTCTGACCGCGGTCTCGGAGCGGATCGGCCGCCCGGCCGTGCTCATCGCCATGGACGACCTGAGCGCGATCGCCGTGTCCCGGGTCGCGCCGATGCTCCGCGAGCGTTTCCGGATCCCCCATCAGCCCGACAACCTGCCCGCCCGGGTGGCCGACAAGGCCGAGCTGTCGCGGCTCTGCGCACGGTGGGACGTCCCGCACCCGGAGACCGTGATCCCGGCGAGCGGGGCGGAGGCGGCCGAGGCGGCCTGGCGACTCGGCCTGCCGGTGATCGCCAAATGGAGCCGGCCCTGGCTGCTGCCCACCGGAGCCGACGGGCTGCGCAGCACCATGCTCGTGCACACCACCGCCGAGGCGCGCCGCCTCTACGAGCGCTCCGCCGAGGCCCGGAGCCGCCTGCTGTTCCAGCGGTTCCTGCCGGCCGGGCCGGACACCGACTGGTTCTTCCACGGTGCCTTCGCGCGGGGCGGGCGTCCGCTGCTCGCGGGCTCAGGGCGCAAAGAGCTGTCCTGGCCGGTGCGGACGGGGCTGACGGCCGTGGGGCGCTGGCTGCCGGATCCGGCGGTGGAGGAGGCGGGGCTGCGGCTCGCCGAACGGCTGGGCTACCAGGGGATCCTGGACCTGGACTTCCGCCGCGACGAGCAGGGCTGCTTCCGGTTGGTGGACTTCAACCCGAGGCCGGGCGCGCAGTTCCGGCTGTTCGCGGACTCGGCCGGGCTGGACGTCGTACAGGCGATGTACCTGGACCTGACGGGTCAGCAGGTCCCGCGGCCATCGGGCGGACCGGGCCGGGTGTTCGTCGCCGAGAACTACGCGCTGCTGGCGACGATCCGGGGCGGGTCGATGCCGCGTCGCCCCGCGGCGCTCCCCGCGGACCCGACCGGGTCGGCGGTGGCGTCCGAGTCCTCGGCCCCGGGCGCGGCCCGGGGGACGGTCCCGGAGTGGCTCCCGCAGCGGGCTCCGAAGCGGTCCGCCGAGCGGGGGCGCGTCGAGACGGCCTGGTTCGCAGCGGACGACCTGCTTCCGTTCCTGGCGATGCTGGGCGCCCTGCTGGGGCGGGGTGCGGGGAAGGGCGTACGGGTGCTGCGCGGGGTTCCGGAGCAGGGCCGCCGCACGGCGCTCGCGGTCGTCCGCGCTCCCCGGCAGCGCGGCCGGAACCAGTCGTCGGCCGGTTCGGCCGGATCCGCGGCACCGGCCTCCCGGCCCGTTCCGCCGGGGGCCTCGGCCGAGCCGGACGAGCTGATGACCCGTTGACCCGGACCGCCGCCGCGGACGTGCCGCGCCGGTGCCCATCGGCCCGGGCTGTTCTTCGCGGGGCTGCTGACGGCTCCCTCATTCGGCCCTTCCATGCGATTCGTGCACGGCGCGGGCTTCACGGCGGGGAGACTGGAGAGAGGAGTCCGCAAGCGCCTCGGTGCCCGGGGTCCGCGGCCGGGTTCCCCCGGTGTCGCCCGGCCGGGCCGGGCTGCCACCCCCGGGCACCTTCCGGGGGTACCCCCAGGGCATCCGAAGACGTATCTGCGGTGAGATCCGTGGAGAGAGGGGTCCGTGATGAGCTCGGAACGAGCACAGGGTCGCGGCTGGGTACGCATTCCCGCCAGCCGCGGGGAACAGCCCGCCGGCCGGCCCAGGGCCGCCGGGTCCGACCGCACCTCCTACGCGGGACCGTACGCGGGCCCGTACGCGACGGCCTCCCATGCCGACCAGCCCACGATCTACCTCTCCCTGGTCAAGCGCTGGCAGGAGGCCGGGCGCACGCTGCCGGGGCATCCTGACGAGGAGTGGGAGCGGCTGATCTCCCAGCCGTGCTGGCCCGGCCGTTAGGTGGTGTGGAACGTGGCAGCGGCGGAACGGGACGGACCCGAGCCGGTCCGGCGGTCCCCCGTGACCGCGCCCGAGGAGCGGTTCGCGCTCAACGGCATGGGCAGCCTCGAATGGGACCTGGTCGCCGGGACGGTGGTGCTGGACGAGGCCGCGATGGACGTCCTCGACCTCGGGCCGGAGGAGTTCGACGGCACCGTGCCCGGGGTGGGGCTGCGCGTCCCGCCCGAGGACGGGGTCCGGCTGACCGAGATCATCGAAGGTGTCCTGGCGGGCGGCGGGGACACGTACGGCGCGTACTTCATGGTGCAGCGGCGCGACGGCCGCGACCAGTGGACGCACACCTCGGGCCGGGTGCTGCGGGACGGCGCCGGGCAGCCCGAGCGGATCGTGGGGATCGTCCGGGACGCGACGGCCGAGCTGGCCCACGCGACGTTGCTGCGCAAGCTGGAGGCGGCGCGCGCCCAGCAGACGACGATCGTGCAGCGGACCACGGAGGCCCTGTCGCGGGCGGTGACGGTCGACGACGTCACGGCCGCGCTGACCGGGGCGGGCGCGCTGGAACGGCTCGGTGCGGACGGGCTGGCCCTGGGGCTGGTCGAGGGCGGCACCATCAAGATCATCGCGCTGAGCGGGGAGTCCCTGGAGATCCTCAGCGAGCGCCGGTTCACCCGACTGGACGGTTCACTGCCGCTGTCGCACGCGGTGCTCACCCGGCAGGCACGTTTCGTCACCTCGCTCACCGAGCTCGGCGGGGAGTTCCCGCTCCTCGCGGACTACCTGGACCGGATCCAGTACGACGCCGCCGCCTACCTGCCCCTGATCGCACAGGCCAAGGCCATCGGGGGGCTGGTGCTGTTCTACCGGCGGCGCACCGAGTTCAGCCCGGAGGAGCGCAACCTGTGCCTGGGCCTGGCGGGCATCGTGGCCCAGTCACTCCAACGGGCGCTCCTGTTCGACCAGGAGCGCGAGTTCGCGACCGGCCTGCAGGCAGCCATGCTGCCGCGCCGGATCCCCGAGATCAACGGCGGGGAGATCGCGGTCCGCTACCACGCGGCCTGGAGCGGGCGCGAGGTCGGCGGCGACTGGTACGACGTGATCTCGCTGCCCCGCGACCGCGTGGGCGTGGTGGTGGGCGACGTCCAGGGCCACGACACGCACGCGGCGGCGATCATGGGCCAGCTGCGGATCGCGCTGCGGGCGTACGCGGGGGAGGGCCATCCGCCGTCCACCGTGCTGGCCCGGGCCTCGCGCTTCCTCGCCGAGCTGGACACCGAGCGCTTCGCCACCTGCATGTACGCCCAGGTGGATCTGGAGACGGGTGGCGTACGGGCGGTCCGCGCGGGTCACCTCGGACCGCTGATCCGGCACACGGACGGGCGTACGGGCTGGCCCAATGTGCGCGGCGGCCTGCCGCTCGGGCTGGCCTCGCTCTTCGGGTACGAGGAGTTCCCCGAGACCCGGCTCGACCTGGTCCCCGGGGAGACTCTCGTGCTGTGCACGGACGGCCTGGTGGAGGAGCCCGGCACCACCATCACCGCCGGGATGGACGCCCTCGCCCAGGCGGTGCGCAGCGGCCCCCAGGGGGCCGGGGCGCTCGCCGACCACCTCTCCGACCGGCTCTGGGAGCGCTGGGGCTCCGGGGACGACGTGGCCCTGCTGGTGTTGCGCCGGGCCCCCGACCCGGGCACCCACCGGGCACCGCGCATCCACCAGTACGTCCACCAGGCCGACCCGGAAGGCCTTTCGGAGGCCCGCTACGCCCTGCGCCAGGCCCTGCGCGACTGGGGGATGCCGGAGCTCGCCGACGATGTGGAGGTCGCGGCCGGGGAGCTGCTGGTCAACGCCCTGCTGCACACCGACGGCGGGGCGGTGCTGACGATGGAGGTGCTGCCGGAGCCGGTTCGGCGGATCCGGCTGTGGGTCAAGGACCGCTCCAGCGTGTGGCCGCGCCGGCGCACCCCGGGCGAGGCGGCCACCACGGGGCGCGGGCTGCTGCTGGTGGACGCGCTGGCCACCCACTGGGGCGTGGAGTCCCGGGGCGACGGCAAGGCGGTGTGGTGCGAGTTCGACGTCGGGGGCAGGACCCGGAGCGCGGGGTGACGGAGCAACCCGGGTTGTGGGGTGCCGGGGGTCGGGTGATGATGCGAGCCATGGAACGGATCGTGTTGTGCGCGGGCTGACCAAGGCCGCCGTGACGGGCGTCCTGGCCGTGCTCCTGCTCGTGGCCGGGGTGCCGGCGGTCGTGGACTGGGCGACGGGGCGACCGCACGCGGACCCCGCGTGCCAGTCGGTGGCCTTCATGTCGATGACGGGCGTCGCCCCCGACTGCCGGTAGCGGCGGCTACCGGCCCCCGGGCGCGGACCGCGGGCACCGCACCGCTCAGTGCTCGCGGACCTCGACGTTCTGCGAGGCCTGGGCGACCGTGGTGACCGACCTCGGCATCAGGCCCGAGAACCGGACCTCCTGGAGCTCCGCGGTGACCACCGCACGGCCCGGGTGGACGTTCGCGTAGGCGCCCGGCGCGTTCGCCACCCAGCGGCGCTCCCGGCCGTCGCAGACGATCTGCTCCGCGCCCACGCTCAGCCGGCCGCCTCCCTCCTGCGCGACGGTCGCCTTGATCTGCATCGCCCCCCTGGGTGACGCCTGCTCGCAGTGGTACGTCCCGGAAAGGGTGACGGCGCCGTCGTGGGCGACGTACGCGTCGCGCACGGAAATCCCATGGTTGAAAACGGTGGCGCCGGCCGGAGCCGTGAAAAGCGTGGTGGCGGCCATTGCGGAGAAGGCCGCGAGTGACATTCGGCGGGCGGCGATGCGCATTCATTCCTCCAGGTGCGTCGGACGGCGGGATTCCGCCGGAACGCATTGTGCTGGCAGCAGGACGTACGCACTCGCTCCGAGCGCTCGTGTCGTTGTGGGCAATTAGCTGCCGGGGCCCGTGAAACTGCCCGAGAGTGCCCCCCGAAGGGATCTTGCATGCACCGGCCCGCCCTCCCCCTGCCCGTCCTGCCTGCCCGTCCTGATCCTGCTTCCGCTGATGCTGTTCGGTGCCACCGCCTGCCAGATCGCCCCCGAGCCGGACGCGCTCGCCCCCGGCGCCGCGCAGGCGGTTGTGGTGGACGACGGGGCGCCGGGCGCGGCGGAGGCTCCCGGCCGTCCCGCCGTGAAGGACGCCCCTGTGGGTGGCACCGCACGGGTGCACGGCAGGCAGGTCGGCCGACACCTCCAGGTCGAGTTCGGGGCGTTCGTCGACCCGGCGATCAGCGTGGACAAGAACTTCGCCCCGTCCGCCGGGAAGCGCTGGGCGGCCGCCTCGATGTCCTTCGTCAACGTGGGCGGGGCCTCGTCCGGGGCGCCCGGAGGCATGTGGGCGCACGACCTCGCGGGCCAGCGTCACCCGGTGGTGACGACCGGCGAGCTGACGACCGGCAAACCGATCGTCTTCGATTCCCTGGAGGTCGGTGAGCGGGCCGCGGGCTGGGTGGTGTTCGAAATTCCGGAAAGCACGCGCATTGTGCGGCTCCAGTACCAGGACGCGAACACGCAGGCGAATTCCGGAGAGGGATTCTGGGCCGTCTAGCCCGCCTGGGTGAAGGGCCGTGAAAGGCTCGGCGGAGAGACCACTAGGGTGCGCGCATGACTTCTACTCAAGCCGAAATCGACCGGTCCCAGCTCGGCACCCTTTCGGTGCTCGCCTGGATCGGCGACCCCGAAGAGGCGCACGACATTCCGTACCTCCTCGCCTACACCCTCGGTGACGGACCGAAGGGCCGGGAGGCGGGCGAGGCGGCCGCCCGCGGGTTGCTGGAGGAGATCGGCCTGCCCATCGGCGACGTGGTCATGGACGGCACCCTCAAGGCGGCCACCTTCCCGGTGCAGATCCTGCTGGAGGGCAACCAGATCGCGCTCACCCTGCCCGGGATGAACGCGCGCTGCACCGCCCCCGACGAGTGGGTCGCCGCGGCGGACGAGAGCGGACAGGCGTACTTCCTCTTCGCCACCCGCGCCTGGCCGGAGGCGATCCCGGGTCGGCCGGTCGCGCCGGAGACCCTGCAGGCCTTCGCCGGCGACGAGTCCGTGCTCACCAGCAGCGCGCACTGCGTCCTCGCCGTGCGGCGCGTGCAGCGGTAACTCCAGGCCGGGTGCCGCCACCACCCGCTCCGGCCGCCGGGCTCCCAGCCTGCCCGGTGGCCGGTTCCGCTTTTCCCGGGCAGGGGTCAGGGCCGTTCGAAGGCGAACTTCAACGAGCGGACCCGGTTGTCGAAGTTCGACCCCGCCAGGTCCGGCAGGCCCACCGCCCGCAGCCCGACCGGCCGGGTCAGCAGTTCACGGAAGAGGGCCTTCATCTCCACCCGGGCCAGGTGCGCGCCCAGGCAGAAGTGCGGACCGCCGCCGCCGAACCCGAGGTGCGGATTGGGCGAGCGGGTGATGAGGAAGGCGTTCGGGTCGGGGAAGACCGCCTCGTCGCGGTTGGCGGAGGCGTAGTAGAGGACCACCTTGTCGCCCGGCCGGAACACCTGCCCGTCCATGGTGTGCTCGGCGGCCACGGTCCGGCGGAACTGGATGATGGGCGTCGAATGCCGGATCATCTCGTCCACCGCGCCGTCCGCGTACCTCTCGAAGTCGGAGATCAGCAGGTCACGCTGGTCGGGGTGGTCCGTCAGCAGGGACAGACCATGGGTGATCGCGTTCCGGGTGGTCTCCACCCCGGCGACCATCAACAGGGAGAAGAAGGCGCCGAGCTGACGTGCCCCGAGGGCCTGGCCGTCGACGTTCGCGCGGACCAGCGCCGAGATCAGGTCGTCGGTGGGGTGCTTGCGCCGCTCCCGCCCGAGGCCCGCCACCATCCGCTGCATACGGGCGAGGGCGCGTAGCCCGCGCCCCGGCATCCGCAGCCGGGAGGCCAGGCCCCGCTCCACACCGATGTTCTCGGAGGCGTGGTTGACGCGGTCGGCGATCTCGGCCCGGTAGTGCTCAGGGATGCCCATCATGTTGCAGATGACCTCCAGGGGCAGCCGGGAGGCCACGGCCGCGACGAACTCGTCGGGCCGCTCGGCCAGTACGTCGTCCACGATGCGGGCCGCCACGGCGTGGATGTCGGCCTCGGCGGCTGCCAGCAGACGGGGCGTGAAGGCACGCTGCACGATCTTGCGCAGCTGGGCGTGGTCGGGGCCGTCCAGATTGACCATGGAGTCCCCGAACAGGCCCCGCATCCCAGCGGGCCGGCTCGGGGGTGGTCACGCCGGGGGCACTGGCGAAGACCTTGGGGAGGCGGCTGGCCTCCTGCACCTGGGCGTGGCGGACGAGGGCCCAGTGGCCGGGCCCGGACCCCTCGGGGACGAACACCGGGCCCTCGGCCGTGCGCAGCCGGGCGAAGGCCGCGAGGCGGTGGGCGGGGGGCCGCTGCCAGAAGCCTGGCTCGGCCAGCTCCCTGCCGGGGTCGGTGCCGTGGCGTTGTGCCGGGAGTGTCAAGGCAGGGCCTCCAGTCGGTGCGCGTCGTTCTGCGCTGGAGAACGGGGCGGGGGCGCGGGAGTGACGGTCCGGCGGGCCACGGACGCGGGCGCGGGTACGGGTACGGGTACGGGCGGCGGGTGCGGGCGGTCCGCGGGACTCAGACGGCGGCGCGGCTGGTGGCACCGGCCCGTGTGGACAGGGTCAGGCCGACCGCCACTGTCAGCACTCCGATGAGGCCCGCCCAGAGCACCGCGTACGTACCCGACCAGGTGCAGGCGAGCGTCACGACGGCGGACACCGGCAGCACCAGCTGCTGGGCGAGGCCGCGCTTGAAGTGGCGGGAGTGCAGCAGCCACACCATCAGAAGGAACAGCGCGCTCGGGACCATCACGGCGGCGTTCGCGGCGACCTGGGAGATGTGCGCCTTGCCGACCACGTGCTCGACCGCCACCTCGATGCCGGCGCCGATCGCCGCACCCGAGGCGAAGATCAACAGGTGCCCGTAACCCCACGGGATGGCCTCGCGGTTGGACCTCAGGTGCTCGTGCATCGGCACGGCGAAGTAGATCCACCACGCGGCGAAGACGATCAGCAGCCCGCCCGCCGCGATGGGCAGCAGCTGGTCCAGCGCCTCGTGCTCGTCGATCGCGGACTTCACGGCGACCGTGGCCGCGGCGATCGTCTCGCCGAGCACGATGATGGTGAACAGGCCGTACCGCTCCACGATGTGGTGCGCGTGCCAGGGCGTCCGGTGCCCCCGTTCCGCGATCACCGGAACCGCCAGCTCGGCGAGGAGCAGGACGACGAACGTCCAGCGCTTCAGGTCGTCCGGGACCAACAGCAGGCCGATCCAGCCCAGCTGGCAGATCACCAGTCCGGCCGCGTACTTCAGGGCCGCCGCCCGGGCCTCGCCCTGCTCCCCGGAGGCCGCCCGAAGCCACTGCGCCGTCAGGGCGACGCGCATGATGATGTAGCCGGTGACCGCGACCGCCCAGTTGTTGTCGTCGAAGGCCCGGCTCACCCCGGCCGCGTACACGAGCACACCCGCGATCTGCACGAGGGTCGCGATCCGGTACGGGACGTCGTCCACGTCGTACGCCGAGGCGAACCAGGTGAAATTCATCCAGGCCCACCACACGCCGAAGAAGACGAAGAAGTAGCCGACCACCCCCGAGCCGGGATGGCCCTCCGCGAGCGAGTGCACCAGCCGGGCGCCGGCCTGGGCGATGGCGACGACGAAGCAGAGGTCGAAGAACAGCTCCAGCGGGGTGGCGGCACGGTGGAGCTCGTCGGGGCTGCGAGCGGTCATGGGGGAGTAGGCCATACCGGCCAGGAGACCAGAGGCAGCGACCTCCGGCAGGGCGGACGCGCGGCCCGTACGGCCCGTGTGCCCCGGGCGGATGCGAGGCGCGGTGCGTGGCCCTGAAGTCGTCGGAGCCGCCGGCGGACGCCGTCACACGCCCCCCATCGACATCCGCGCCACATGCCCGGCGCTGGGCCGACGGTTCCCCGCCCGCCCCGGAGCCGAGGCGGCCGGCCGAACCCGGCCGGCGGACGGGGTGGGGGACAGGGCGGCCGGGGAGGCGCGGGGGGCGGCCGTACCCTGGAGGCATGAGCAGCACCCCCGCCCCCGGCCCGCAGCCCTCGCGCACCGCGCCCGAGGCCGACAAGCCCCGCCCGAAGCCCAAGCTGATCTTCGACGACCCGCT
>NZ_JBSGZP010000173.1:0-11978 GCF_053611065.1 Streptomyces sp. NPDC054840 | reverse complement strand
CGTCGAGCCCGCGGGACTGCTCGACGCGGGCACCCTGGAGGGCATGGCCCGCCTGGTGCGCGGCGCCATGGCGGCCGGGAAGGCGGCGACCGGACCGGCGGCGACCGGAGCGGCGGGCCCGCCGGCCGGGGCGCGGCCGGAGCGGCCCGCACTGTCCTTCGCCCAGCAGCGGCTCTGGTTCATGCAGCAGATCGACCCCGGGACCACGCTCTACAACGTGCCGACCGTGCTGCGGCTGCGCGGCGCCCTCGACCACGGCCGGCTCGGCCGGGCGCTGACCGCGCTCGTCGCCCGGCACGAGGTGCTGCGCACGACCTACCGGGCGTCGTCCGGTGTGCCCCACCAAACCGTCGCCGCACCCGGGGAGTTCGCGCTCCCGTACACCGACCTGACCGCCGAGGCGCGGCCCGCCGCCGAAGCGGCGCGCATCGCCGCGGAGGTGGGCGCGTACGTCTTCGACCTCGCCGCCGACCCGCCGCTGCGGGCCCACCTGCTGCGGCTCGGCCCCGACGACCACCACCTGGTGGTGACGTTCCACCACATCGCCATCGACGGCTGGTCCGTCGAGATCTTCTTCCGGGAGCTGGGCGGGCTGTACGGCGACCCGGACGCGGGCGGCGAACCGGTGCTGCAGTACGCCGACTACGCCGTCTGGCAGCGCGAGCGGCTCCAGGGCGACACCCTGGACGCCCTGACCGCCCACTGGCGGGCCGTGCTCGGCGCCGACCCGCAGGCCCTCGCCGTGCCCACCGACCACCCCCGGCCCCGCCACCGGTCCTTCCGGGGCGCGGTCGTCACCCGAGATCTCGGGCCCGAACTCACGGCCCGCCTGCGGGAGTTCGGCCGAGCCGAGCGTGCGACCCTCAACATGACGCTGCTCGCGGGGTTCCAGGCGCTGCTCGCGGGCTGGTCCGGGACCGAGGACGTCACCGTGGGCATCCCGGTCGCCGGCCGCACCCGGCCCGAGCTCCAGGAGCTCCTCGGCTGCCTCATCAACATGGTTCCGGTCCGCGTCGGACTCGGCGGGGACCCGGCCTTCCGGGGGCTGCTCGCCCGTACCCGTACCGCGCTGCTCGACGCGTCCGCGCAGCAGGAACTGCCCTTCGACAAACTGGTCGAGGCCCTGGTGTCCCGGCGCAGCCGGGACTTCCTGCCGGTGTTCCGGGTGATGTTCAGCTTCCTCAAGGAGCAGTCGGACCCGGTCTTCGCCGGGCTGGAGCACTGCTCCCTCGACCTCACGGGCCCGCAGGACACCGCGAAGTACGACCTCAGCCTGTACGCGCAGGAGCGTGGAGCGGGAGTCGCGCTGACCCTCGAATACGACACCGACCTGTTCGGGCCCGAGAGCCCGGCCGCGCTGCTGGCCGCCTACGAGCAGACGCTCCACGACGCAATCACCCACCCGGACGGGCCCGTGCTGGATCTCCCAGCGGTCCGCTTCCGGCTGTCCGGCACCGAGAGGAACACGCACCGTGACCGCTGACCCACTGGCCGCCCCGGAAACGGGCACCATCGACGCCTGGTTCGCGCGGCAGGCCTCGGTGCGGGGCGACGCGATCGCCGTGACCGGCATCGACGGACGACTGACCTACCGCGAGCTCGACCGCTCCGCCAACCGCCTCGCCCACCACCTGCGCTCCCTCGGGGTCGGCCCCGAAGTGCCGGTCGCCGTCTGCGTGGAGCGCACCGCCGCGCTGGTGACGGCGCTGCTCGCGGTGCTCAAGGCGGGCGGCGCGTACGTGCCGCTCGACCCGGCGAGCCCGGACGAGCGGATCGCCTTCACGCTCGCCGACGCCGGCGCCACCGTCCTGGTCACCGACCGGGACGGGCGGGGCCTGCCCGCCGCGCACACCGTACTGACCGGCCCCGACGGCACCGACCTGAGCACCTGCCCGGACACCGCGCCCGTAGATGCGGGCACCGGCCCGGCGAGCCTCGCGTACGTCATCTACACCAGCGGCTCGACCGGCACCCCCAAGGGCGTCATGATCGAGCACCGCAACGTGACGAGCCTGCTCACCGGCACCCGCGGCCACTTCGGCTTCGGTCCCGACGACGTCTGGACCATGTTCGCCTCCGCCGCCTTCGACGTGTCGGTGTGGGAGATGTGGGGCGCGCTGCTGCACGGCGGGCGGCTCGTCGTCGTACCGGAGGAGACCAGGCGTTCACCGCAGGAGTTCCACGCGCTGCTGCACCGCGAGCGGGTGACCGTCCTCAACCAGACCCCGGCCGCCTTCCGGCAGCTGGTGCGGTACGAGGAGGAGCAGCCGCCCGGCGCCGGACCGGCCGCCCTCGACGCGCTGCGCCTGGTCGTCTTCGCGGGGGAGGCGCTGCCGCCCGAGATGCTGCGGCCGTGGATCGCCCGGCACGGTGAGGACCGGCCCGAGCTCGTCAACATGTACGGGATCACCGAGACCACGGTGCATTCCACCTACCGGCGGATGACCTCGGCCGACCTCGACGCCGGGGCCGGTTCCATGATCGGCGGCGCCTTCGAGGGCTGGACGATGCAGGTCGCCCCCCTTGAAGGCGCGGAGGGCGCCGAGCGCACCCGGGCCGCCGACGGCGAGGCCGGCGAGCTGTTCGTCGGCGGCGCCGGCGTGGCGCGGGGCTATCTGGGCCGGCCCTCCCTGACCGCCGAGCGCTTCCTGCCCGACCCGGACGCGACCGAGCCCGGCGCCCGCCGCTACCGCTCGGGCGACAGCGCCCGGCGGGGCGCGGACGGCGACCACGAGTACCTCGGCCGGCTCGACCACCAGGTCAAGGTCCGCGGTTACCGCATCGAGCTCGGCGAGATCGAGAACGCCCTGACCCGCCACCCGGACGTCCGGGACTGTGTGGTGACCGTCGACGAGGACTCGGTCGGCGAGCCGCGCCTGGTCGCGTACTGGGTGCCCGGCGGGAAGGAACTCGCCGACAGCACCACCGAGCTGCGCGAACACCTGGGGCGCACCCTGCCCGCGTACATGCTGCCGAACGTGTTCGTCGCGCTGGATCGCCTGCCGCTGACCCTCAACGGCAAGGTCGACCGGCGGGCCCTGCCCGCGCCCGAAGCCGTACGGCCCGACCTGGGCCACGACTTCGAGGCCGCCGGCACCCCGGTCGAGAAGGCCCTCGCGGAGATCTGGGCCGATGTCCTCTCGGTCGACCGCGTCGGCCTCGACGACGACTTCTTCGACCTCGGCGGGCACTCGATGCTCGCGACCCAGGTCGTGGCCCGTTCGAAGGAGCAGTTCGGCGTCGCCATGACGCTGCGGATCTTCTTCGACCTGCCCACGGTCCGAGAACTCGCGGCGGCCCTGGAAGAGCTGCTCGCCGCACAGTCCACCAACAACCCGCACGGGGAGAACGCATGACGTACGAAGCGGACCTGCCGCTGCCCGAGCAGTCCGTGGCCATCATCGGGATGAGCGGCCGCTTCCCCGGTGCCGGCGATGTCGACGCCCTGTGGCGCATGGTGGCGGCGGGCGAAGAGGGCCGCACCGACTACTCCGACGAACAGCTCGCCGAGGCCGGCGTGCCCGAGCGGCTGCTCACCGACCCGGCCTACGTGAAGTCGGGCTTCCCCGTCGACGGGTTCGACCGGTTCGACGCCGAGTTCTTCGGTGTGACCCGCTCCGAGGCCGAACTGATGGACCCGCAGCACCGGCTGCTGCTGGAGACCGCCTGGCAGGCGCTGGAGCGGGCCGGCTACCCGGCGGGCTCCTTCGAGGGCCGCACCGGCGTCTTCGCCGGCACCTCGGGCAGCGGCTACCTGCGCGAGCGGATCGCCGACGCCGGCGCCGACGGCCGGATCTCCGACGAGATCCAGGTCGCGATCGGCAACGACCCCGGCATGCTCGCGCTGCGCGTCTCCTACAAGCTCGGCCTGACCGGCCCCAGCTTCACGGTGCAGAGCGCCTGCTCCTCCTCACTGGTGGGCGTGCACCTGGCCGTGCAGTCGCTGCTCAGCCGCGAGTCCGACATGGCCCTCGCGGGCGGCGTCGCGGTGCGTGAGTTCGAGCCGCGCGGCTACCGCTACGAGGAGGGCGCGATCCTCTCGACGGACGGCCACTGCCGCCCGTTCGACGCAGACGCCTCCGGCACGGTCTCCGGCGACGGCGTCGCCCTGGTCGTCCTCAAGCGCCTGGAGGACGCGGTCGCCGACGGCGACCACATCCACGCCGTCATCCGCGGCTCGGCCGTCAACAACGACGGCGCCGCCAAGATCGGCTTCACCGCGCCGTCCCCGCACGGCCAGGCCGAGGTCATCGCCGAGGCGCTGGCCGTCGCGGGCATCGAGGCCGGCACCGTCCAGTACGTCGAGGCACACGGCACCGCCACCCCGCTCGGTGACCCCATCGAGGTACAGGCGCTCACCGAGGCGTTCGGTCCCGACGCCGCCGCCGGCTCCGTCCACCTGGGCTCGGTGAAGTCCAACATCGGCCACCTCGACGCCGCCGCGGGCGTGGCCGGCCTGATCAAGGCCGCGCTCGCCCTGGAGCACCGCTTCATCCCGCCGACCGCCCACTTCCGCGCCCCCAACCCGCGGCTCGCCCTCGACAAGGGCCCCTTCGTGGTCACCGGCGAAGGCACCCCCTGGCCGAGGACGGCGACCCCGCCGCGCGCCGGGGTGAGCGCCTTCGGCATCGGCGGCACCAACGCGCACGTGGTCCTGGAGGTGGCCCCCGCCGTCGCCGCGGAAGCCGACACGGACGGCGACTGGCAGGTCCTGCCCCTGTCGGCCCGTACCCCCGAGGCACTCGACGCCGCCGCGGCGCGCCTCGCGGACGCGCTCACCGGGAGCGGCGCGGCCCTCGCCGACGCCGCCCACACCCTGCAGTCGGGCCGCGCCGCACTCCCCTTCCGCCGCGCCGTGGTGGCCGACAGCCGGGAGGGAGCCGCCGCGGCGCTGCGCCGGCACCGGCCCGCCATGGCCGCCGGGCAGGGTGAGGCGAAGCCCGAGGTGGTGTTCCTCTTCCCCGGCCAGGGTGCCCAGTACCCGGGCATGGGCGCCGACCTCTACCGCACCGAGCCCGTCTTCCGCGCGGCCCTCGACCGCTGCGCCGAGCTCCTGCTGCCCCACCTCGGCTGGGACGTCCGCGAGGTGGCGTTCCGCGCCGACGGCGAGGAGACCCGCGAGCGGCTGCGG
The DNA here is from genome assembly GCF_053611065.1 of Streptomyces sp. NPDC054840. Taxonomy (NCBI): domain Bacteria; kingdom Bacillati; phylum Actinomycetota; class Actinomycetes; order Kitasatosporales; family Streptomycetaceae; genus Streptomyces; species Streptomyces sp. NPDC054840. The sequence goes on along the minus strand of NZ_JBSGZP010000173.1, from coordinate 6,847 downwards.
CAGACCCTCTACACCCAGCCCACCGTCTTCTCCGTGGACTACGCCACCGCGCAGCTCCTGCTCTCCTGGGGCGTCGAGCCGTCCGCGATGACCGGCCACAGCCTGGGCGAGTACGTAGCGGCGTGCCTGGCCGGGGTGTTCAGCCTGGAGGACATCCTGCGCGTGGTCGCCCGCCGCGCCCAGCTGATGCAGGACCTCACGCCCGGCCGGATGCTGTCGGTGCTCCTCGACGAGGAGGCGCTGACCCGGGCGCTCGACGGCCGCGCGACGATCGCCGCGGTCAACGCGCCGGGCTCCTGCGTGGTCGCCGGCACACCCGAGGAGGTCGCCGAGGCCCGCCGGGTCCTGGAGGCCCAGGGTGCCTCCGTACGCGAGCTGGAGACCTCGCACGCCTTCCACACCGCGCTGGTCGAGTCCGCCCTGCCCGGCCTGGAGGAGGTGCTGCGCTCGGTCACGCTGAACGCGCCCAGGATTCCCTTCCTGTCCAACGTCACCGGCACCTGGATCACCGACGAGCAGGCCACCGACCCGGCGTACTGGGTCGCCCACACCCGCCGTCCCGTGCGGTTCTCCGACGGCGTCGCCGCCCTCGCCCAGCGCGGCCCCGCCGTGTTCGTCGAGGCCGGCCCCGGCAGCCAGCTCGGCGGGCTCGTCGGGACCCACCCGGAGCCGGGCCCCGTCGTCACCCTGCTGCGCAAGCCGCGCGCCGGCGCCGAGGCGCCCGCCGAGAACCGCGCGGTCCGCGAGGGCCTGGCCGAGCTGTGGTGCCACGGCGTCGAAGCAGACTGGAGCGCCCTGCACGGGGACACCGGGCGCCGCCGGGTGCCGCTGCCCGCCTACCCCTTCCAGGGCCGCAGCCACCTGCTGCCCAAGCCGGCCAGGACCACGAGCGTCCGCACCGACCGCTCGCGCTGGACCTACGCGCCGGTCTGGCACCGCGCGCCGCTGGCCCCCGCCCCGGAGCCGACCGGACCGGCCACCTGGCTGGTGCTGGCCGACGACCGCGGACTGACCGACGACCTGGCCGCCGCGCTGCGCGAGCGCGGCGACAGCATCACCACCGTGCGCAAGGCGGCGGCCTACGCCCGCACCTCCGAGCACGGCTTCGACGCCGACCCGGCGGACGCCGCGCACCTGGGCCGCGTCCTGCGGGAGCTGCGCCAGGACGGGGAGACCCCAGACCGGATCCTGCACGCCTGGGCCGTCACCGGGCCGGAAGGCTCGGCTCCGTCCACGGCCCGGGACCGCTACGCCGACGGCGTGGCCACCGGCTTCCACAGCCTGGTCGCGCTGGCCCAGGCCCTCGGCGAGAGCGGCACCGACACCCCGGTGCGCGTCGACGTCCTCACCGACCGGCTGCAGGACGCGCACGGCACGGACGTGACCCGCCCCGAGCGCGCCGCCCTGTACGGGGCGGTCACCGTCCTGCCGCAGGAGTACACCTGGCTGACGTGCCGGAGCATCGACGTGCTGCCCCCGGCGGACACCGCCGCCCGGACGCGGCTCAGCCGGCAGCTCACCGCCGAACTGGCCGCTCCCGGCGGCGAAACCCTCGTCGCCTACCGGGGCACCCAGCGGCTGGGCCGTGCCTTCGCGCCGGTCGAGCCGGCCGCCGTACCCGTCGAGCGGGCCTGGCGGGCCGACGCCGGCTACCTGGTCACCGGGGTGTCCGGCGAGGCCGGGCTGAGCTTCGCCGAGGAGCTCGCCACGGCGGGTGCCCGCCTGGTGCTCGTCGGGGACCCGGGGTTCCCGGCCGAGAGCGAGTGGGCCGCGCTGCCCGCGGGGGCCGAGCGGGCCCGCGCCCAGCGGATCGCCGCGCTGCGCGCCGCCCGCCCCGGCGCCGTCACCTACCGGGCGGCCGACCTGGCCGACCCGGAGCAGGCACGGCTTCTCGTCGAGGAGGCCCGCTCCGTGCTGGGCGCCGTCGACGGCGTCCTGCACTGCGCGGACGCCCGGGGCACCGGACTCGTCGCGCTCAAGTCGCGGGACGACTTCGAGGCCGTACTGGCGGCGCGGGTGCACTCCACGCTGCTGCTCGAAGAGCTGCTCGCCGACGACGAGCTGGACTTCTTCCTGTCGGGTTCGGCCACCACCGGCATCGTCGGCGGCTTCGGCCAGGCCGACAACTGCGCGGCCGCCGCCTTCCTGGACGCCTTCGCCGCCGCCGGTTCCGCACAGGGCCGCAACACCGTCACCCTCGACTGGTCGCAGTGGGAGTGGGACGACTGGTTCGAGCTGCAGATGGCCGGACTGCCCGAGGTCCGGGAGCTGTACGAGCGGCTGCGCCTGAGCCAGGGCATCCCGGTCGCCGACGGCCTCGCGCTGGCCCGCGCCGCGCTCTTCGCGGGACTGCCCCAGCTGGTCGTGTCCCGGGCCGACTTCCAGGACGTCCTGGCCGACCAGCAGGGCATGACCGCGGCCTCCTTCACCGACGCGCTCGGCAGCGGCCGGGGCGAGGCCGGCGACTGGGACCCCGCCACCGTGTGGCCGGACGACGAACTGGCCCAGTCGGTGGCCCGGGTGTGGCAGGAGATGCTCGGCGCCTCCCCCATCGGCCCGGAGGACGACTTCTACGACCTGGGCGGGAACTCGCTGTTCGCCATCCAGATCGTGGGCCGGCTGCGCCAGGCGCACGGCGACTTCCCGATGAGCGCCGTCTTCGAGGCGCCGACCGTACCGGGGCTCGCGGCGGCGATCCGCGCCCACCAGGCCGAGTCCATCGGTCTGGACGAGTTCGAGGCGATGCTGCGCGAGGTCGAAGCCCTCTCCGCCGCCGAGGCCGAGCACAAGCTGAAGGGTGACAGCTGACCATGGCTGACGAGAAGACGACCACCGACGCCGAGGCGGCGCAGGCCCGCATGCTCCAGGAGCGGCTCGCCTCGCTGAGCCCGGAGCAGCGCGAGGTTCTGCTGCGCGCGATGCGCGAGCGCGGCCTCAAGGCGCCCGCCACCGTGGACGCGGGGGAGAAGGCCGCCGCGAGGCAGGCCGCCGCGCCGCGCCGCACGCGGCGCCCCGGCAGCACCATGGAGTTCAGCCTGTTCTTCTTCTCCGGGGACGGCACCGCCGCCGGTCCCGGCAAGTACGACCTGCTCATGGAGAGCGCCCGGATCGCCGACGCCAACGGCTTCGCCGGGATATGGGTGCCCGAGCGGCACTTCGTGGACTTCGGCGGGCTCTACCCCAACCCGTCGGTGCTGGCCGCGGCCATCGCCGTACAGACGCAGACGATCCAGATCCGGGCGGGCAGCTGCGTGCTGCCGCTGCACCACCCGGTGCGGGTCGCCGAGGAGTGGGCGGTCGTCGACAACCTGTCCGGCGGACGGGCCGCGATCTCCGCGGCCTCCGGCTGGCACCCCGACGACTTCCTCCTGGCCCCCGGCGACGGGCAGCAGCGCTACCCGCGCCGCAAGGAGGAGATGTTCGAGGCCATCGAGACGATCCAGCGGCTGTGGGCCGGGGAGAGCGTCGAACTGCCGCGCGCCGACGGCTCGCTCCAGTCGGTGCGCACCCTGCCGCGCCCGATCCAGGCCGAGCTCCCGGTGTGGGTGTCCGCGCAGGGCAGCCCCGAGACGTTCGTCAAGGCCGGTGAGGCCGGCGCCTACCTGCTGACCGGTCTCGTCGCCCAGCGGCCCGCCGACCTCAAGGACAAGATCGCCGCCTACCGCGAGGCGCTCGTCGGAGCCGGGCACGACCCGTCCCGCGCCAAGGTCACCGCGATGGTGCACACGTTCCTGGACTCCGACGACGAGAGCGCCCGGGAGATCGTGCGGGAGCCGCTGACGGGCTACCTCAAGACCTTCCTCGCCCAGCAGGACAGCTTCGGCAGCGAGTACTCCAAGCTCTCCGAGGCCGAGCGCGACGTGATGCTGAACGCCACCTTCGAGCGGTACTTCGACACGCTCGCGCTGCTCGGCACCCCCGACAAGTGCGAGTCCCTGATCGAGGACCTGGTCGACATCGGCGTGGACGAGGTGGCCTGCCTGGTCGACTTCGGTCTCGCGCCGGGCCAGGTCGTCAAGGGCCTGGAACACCTCACCGAACTCAAGAACCGGTACCGGGCCACCGCGGCCGCCGCCGAAGGAGACCAGTCGTGACCGAACTCGCCAGCCGGCTGGCCGGCCTCACCCCCGCCCAGCGGGCCCTCCTCGACAAGAAGATGCGCGAGCGCGCCGGGACGCCCGCGACGGCCGGCCCCATCCCCCGGCGCACGGGCGGCGACCGGATTCCGCTCACGGTGGACCAGGAGCGCATCTGGCTCATCCACCAGTTCGACGCCGAAGACCCGCTCTACAACGTGTACTTCGCCTCGAAACTGCACGGCGAGCTGGACCGGGACGCGCTCCAGCGCGCCACCGATGCCTTCGTGCAGCGCCACGAGGCCCTGCGCACCACCTTCGAGCAGGACGGCCACGCCCCCGTCCAGGTCGTCCACCCGGCCATGGACGTGCCGGTCCGCCATGTCGACCTGCGCTCCGTACCGCAGGAACAGCGCGAGGCGGAGCTGATGCGCCTGGCCACCGAGGAGATGCGCGCCCCCTTCGACCTGGTCAAGGGACCGCTGCTGCGCATCGCGATGCTGCGGGTCGCCGACGACCAGCACGTGCTCGTCGGCACCGTCGACCACCTGGTCTGGGACCGCGGCTCGATGGGGATCTTCAACGCCGAGTTCGCCGAGTTCTACACGGCGTTCGCGACGGGCCGGGAGCCGCAGCTGCCGCCCGTCGAGGTGCACTACGCGGACTACTCCGAGTGGCAGCCGCAGTGGCTGCGCGAGGAGGTCCGGCACAAGCACCTGCCGTACTGGAAGAAGAAGCTCGAAGGCGCCGAACTGGTCCTGGAGCTGCCCACCGACCGGCCGCGCCCGCCGGTCATGACCTCCAACGGCGCCCGCTACCAGTTCCCGCTCACCCCGGAGCTGACCCAGGCGATCCGCGACCTCGCCAAGCGCGAGGACGTCACGATCAACATCGTGCTGCTCGCCGCCTGGAAGACGTTGCTGCACCGGCTCACCGGCCAGCAGGACGTGGTCGTCGGCACCACCTCCTCCACCCGCGGCAGGCCCGAGACCGAGCCGATGATCGGCTACTTCCTCACGATGCTGCCGCTGCGCACCACCGTCTCGCCCGCCATGACGGTGCGCGAGCTGCTCCAGGCGACCCGCTCCACCATGCTGGGCGCCTTCGACCACTTCGACATCCCGTTCGGCACCCTGCTGGACGAGCTCGACATCCCCCGCGACCCCAGCCGTACGCCGATCTACCAGGCCTCCTTCATCCTGGTGGACTTCGTGCACGAGGACCCACCGCCGATGGCCGGGCTGCGCGTCGAGGAGCTGATGCTCGACAACGCCACCGCCAAGGACGACGTGTTCCTCGGGTTCCTCGACGACCCGCAGCTCGCCGCCGACCACCTCCACGGCCTGTTCGAGTACAACACCGACCTGTTCGACGAGAGCACGATGGCGCGGATGGCCCGCCAGGTCGTCCGCCTCCTGGAGCAGATGACCGAGGACGCCGGAAGCACCGTCGAGGACCTGTCCCTGGTCGACGCCGACGAGGCACACACCCTGCTCGTCGAGTGGAACAGCACCACGGCCGAGCGCGAGCCCGGCCTGGGCCTGGACGAACTGGTACGCCGCCAGGCCGCCGCCACTCCCGACGCGGTCGCCGTCTCCTGCGGCGACGAGCGGCTGACGTACGGCGAACTCCTGGACCGCTCCGGCCGGCTGGCGTCCCACCTGCAGGCGCGGGGCGTCGCCCCCGAGACCGTCGTCGGAGTCTGTCTCGACCGCTCCGTGGACCTCGTCGTCGCCCTGCTCGGCGTGATCATGTCGGGCGGCGCCTACCTGCCGCTCGACGCCGCCTACCCGGCGCAGCGCCTCGCCGACATGACCGGCGACGCCGGCACCGGCTTCCTGCTCACCCGGGACGGTCTGCTCGGCGCGCTCGCCGAGTGCCCCGGCGAGCGGATCCTCCTGGACACCGACGCGCGGGCGATCGCCGCGGCGCCCGCCGTCCCGGCGAAGCCCGCCTGCGGTGAGGACCGCCTCGCGTACGTCATCTTCACCTCGGGCTCCACCGGCCGCCCCAAGGGCGTCGAGGTGACCCACCGCAACCTGGTGAACCTGCTTCTCGCGATGGCCCGTGAGACGGGGCTCGCCCCCGGCGACACGCTCGCCGCCGTCACCCCCGTCACCTTCGACATCGCGGGCCTGGAGCTGTACGCCCCGCTGATCAGCGGGGCCCGGGTACACGTCGTCACCAAGGAGCAGGCCGTCGACGGCCGGCGGCTCGCCGAGCTGCTCGCCGAGACCGGCGCCACCGTCATGCAGGCCACCCCCGCCACCTGGCACCTCCTGGTGGAAGCGGGCTGGCGCAACGACGGCTCGCTGCGCGTCCTGGTCGGCGGCGAGGCCCTGCCGCCCGCCCTGGCCGAGCAGCTGGTCCGCGAGCCCGGCCGCACCTGGAACGTGTACGGCCCCACCGAGACCACCATCTGGTCCACGTTCCAGCGCCTGGACAGCGGCACCGAGCAGATCTCCATCGGCCGGCCGCTCGACAACACCCAGGTGTACGTCCTGGACGACCGGCTCGCCCCGGTCCCCGTCGGCATGCCCGGCGACCTGTACCTGGGCGGCACCGGCGTCGCCCGCGGCTACCGCGGCCGGCCCGGCCTGACCGCGGAGCGGTTCGTGCCCGACCCGTTCGGCGGCCGCTCCGGTGCCCGCCTCTACTTCACCGGCGACAAGGCGCGGCTGCGCGAGGACGGCACGCTCGTCTTCCTCGGCCGCGATGACGGCCAGGTCAAGCTGCGCGGCTTCCGTATCGAGCTGGGCGAGATCGAGGCC